>NZ_JBFTND010000055.1:0-55687 GCF_056397305.1 Cupriavidus sp. 05N40 | reverse complement strand
CGATGGGATCTACTCTACAAGCGCGGTGGCTCCACTGTATAGTGCCGGTACAAATTTTCAGATGGAGCCAAGAATTGAAAGAGACGCCGTTGACCGATTGGCTTCTCGCGCGCAGTCATTGGAGCCACCCCGAACGATCCGGTGCTCCGCTGAACAGGCAGTTGTTTGACGACATCCGCGAGGCAATCCTCGCCGGCCAGCTGTCCCCGGGCACACGGTTGCCACCCACGCGCGAACTGGCCCGGGAACTGAGCATTGCCCGCAACACCGTTCTGTATGCCTATGAACGGCTCACCGATGAAGGCTACACCCATACGCATGGCGGCAGCGGCACCTACGTCGGCGATACCGCTCCCGATCCCGCCTTGCTCGCCCGCATCCTCGACACGAGCCCGACTGCCGATCCGGTACTCCCAAGCGTTGCTTCGCGCCTGTCCCTGCGCGCGCACGAGCTGCTCGCCAGCGTCGGCGCGTCGGACTTGCAGGTCGGCGCGTTCGTCCCCGGCATTCCGGATGTGAGCCAGTTCCCGCGCGGCGTCTGGCAACGCTTGATCACCAAGGTGTGGAAGACCGCCAGCCAGGAGCAACTGGGATATGGCAGCCGGCATGGCTGCCCCCCGCTCAAGCGCGCGTTGACCGAGTATCTGACGCTCGCCCGCGGTGTCGATTGCACCCCGGAGCAGATCATCGTGACCCAGGGCAGCCACCAGGCCATCGATCTGTGTGCCCGCCTGCTCGCCGATCCGGGAGACCTCGTATGGGTCGAGGATCCGTGCTATTGGGGCGCACGCAGTGTCTTTCGCTCGGCCGGCATGCGAATGGAGGGCGTGCCGGTGGACGAGCACGGAATCCAGCCGCCGCTTGCGCCAGAGACCGCGCCAAGGCTGATCTTCGTCACGCCGTCTCACCAGTACCCAAGCGGCGTCGTGATGAGCCTTGCCCGGCGCCGCCTCCTGACCGAGCTGGCGCATCGCCACAATGCGTGGATCATCGAAGACGACTACGACAGCGAATTCCGCTATCACGGCGCGCCGCTGCCGTCGCTACAGGGCCTGGACCCGCATCGCAATACGATTTATGTCGGCAGTTTTTCCAAGGTGCTCTATCCCGGCCTGCGGCTGGCGTTCCTGATCGTGCCGCCGGAACTTGTCGATGCGTTCTCGGTAGCGCAATCCGAGCTGCATCGCGGTGGGCAATTGTCGGCGCAGGCCGCGCTGGCGGAGTTTATCTCCGACGGCCACTACGCAGCGCACGTACGGCGCATGCGCAAGATCTATGGCGAGCGTCAGGCCTTGCTGACGCGGGAGCTGCAACTCCAGCTTGGCGATCAGGTCGATATCGTCGGCACGGATACCGGGCTTCACCTGACGGTGAAGCTCCGGCACGCCAACGATCACCTGGTATCCCGTGCGGCGCTTGCCCACGGCATCGTGGCTCGGCCCCTGTCGTCCTACTTTGCCTCCCAACTGCACTCCCAGAACGGCCTGGTCCTGGGCTACGGCGGGGTGAGCGACGAGGATATCGAACCGGCGGTCCGGAAACTGGCCCTGGCGATCGATCTGGTGAACCGCGCCTGATGCGGATCACCATGGCGGGCACCTGGGTGCCTTGGTGAAAGGTGCCTTAGTGAAGCCGGGTCACTCCCGGGCCTTCACTACCAAGCGCTCTAGCAAGTCATCGAATTGCTTGCGCTCGTCTTCGTCGAGACAGGACATGATTTCGGCATTGCGGCGCTCGATCAGGGCCATGGTCCGAAGCCAGATACGCTCCCCCTGGGTCGTCACCGTCAGGACGACGCCGCGGCCGTCCGTCGCACTTGCCGTCTTGCGCACGAGCCCCTTGTCGACCAGCGATTGCGCCGCCCGGCTTGCCTGCCCTTTGTCCAGGTTCGCGCGACGCGCCAGATCGTTGACCGATAACGGGCTAAATGAGCCGATCGCGGCCAGGCAGCGGCCTTCATGCATCGGAATGCCGACTTCTGACTCGTAGGCTAGCTGCGTGACACGGTCCGTAAGCTTGTTCAATTCGTGCAGGCGGTGTGTCAGGGTGCGGTCAAGGGCAATCGGGATATATCGGGAAGTCACCGGCAGAGACCTTTGAAAAAGTGAGGCAAACGGCTGCACAGCTGACCGGTTGCTGACGCGATGAAGGTGCGAATTATAGTTCCGTCACATAGTTGCGCGCACAACTAGTGCAAACCCCAGTGACGGTCCGCCTGCCGCTGACACATACTAGTTGCGCGCACAACTAAATCAAAAGCCGTGTCTGCCAATCGCTGCGCCAGACGCCTGTCACGTCGTTCCAGCCCCGATTGTTGTGGCGACGACGCATTCTCGTTATCCAGCCGACGGCGCAGCCGTAGGAGACAAGTCGCGTGAGATCCCCCATTGCAGCCCCCCCGCCCGGGAACGCCACCGCAGCGTTGACCGAAAATCAGTTCACGGCCGAAGCGAACAGCGTTATCGCCAAGGTATCGCGCCATCTGCTGTGGTTCGTGTTTCTCTTGTTCGTGGTTTCCTTCCTGGACCGCATCAACATCGGCTTCGCCGCCTTGACGATGATGAAGGACCTGGGGCTGACCAGCACCCAGTTCGGCCTGGCCACCACCCTGTTCTACCTGGCCTACATTGCCTGCGGCGTGCCGAGCAATGCCATCCTGGCACGCGTTGGTGCGCGACGCTGGATCGCGACGATCATGGTCGCCTGGGGATTAGCGTCCACGGCCACGCTCTTCGCTACCGATGCGCATACGCTGTACTGGCTCCGCGTGCTGGTGGGCATCACGGAAGCGGGCTTCTTGCCGGGGATGCTGCTGTACCTGACTTTCTGGTTCCCGGCGGCTTACCGGGCACGCGCCAATGCGCTGTTCATGATCGCCATGCCGGTCACGGCTGCTTTCGGTTCAGCCATCTCTGGGGTGATCCTCGGCATGGATGGGCTGCACGGGCTCAAGGGTTGGCAGTGGCTGTTCCTGCTCGAAGGGTTGCCGGCCTCGGTACTGGGCGTGGTCGTGTACTTCTATCTCACCGACACGCCGGAGCGTGCGCGCTGGCTCTCGCCGGGCGAGAAGCAAACGCTCGCGCAGATGCTGGCTCGGGAGCATCGGGCCGACCCCGTGGCACAACAGCGTGGCGAGGCGTCGCGCAGCCTGTGGTCCGAATTGACCTCACCCACCGTGCTGAAGTTCTCGCTGGCCTATTTCTGCCTGGTAAACAGCCTCGCCATGGTGGCCGTGTGGACGCCGCTGATCGTCAAGAGCTTTTCCGGCGGCGCCACCAACACAACAATCGGGCTGCTGGCGGCGATTCCCCAGGTATGCACGATCATCGGCATGATCTGGTGGGGCCGGCGCTCGGACCGCGCGCAAGAGCGCCGCTGGCACACCGTCCTGCCGATGCTGTTCGCGGCGGCGGGCTGGCTGCTGACGGCATATTCGTCGCATCCTGCGGTGCAACTGCTGGGCGTGTGCCTGGCTTCCACCGGCGCCTATACCGCCATGTCGATCTTCTGGACCACGCCGGACCATGCGTTGAGCTTCGCCGCGCGGGCCTTGGGCATCGCGGTGATCAACGCGACCGGCAACCTCGGCTCGGCCCTCAATCCGCTGGTCGTGGGCTGGCTCAAGGACGTCACCCACAGCTTCAACACAGGCCTGCTCTACGCGGCGGCCCTGCTGGTCGCGGGCTGTGTGATTTTCCTGGTCTTGCCGATCCCGCGCACGCTCAAGCAAACGACTTGAGAACGAGCTCGCATTCCCCGCTTTTTCGATGACCTGCTGCACGGTTACCCATTAGCTCACCTTGAAGCGACGTAGCCGCTGCGCGCTACGCCGGACCCATTCTATTTAAGTCGGAGTCACGTCCATGCATTTGCCCACCGCCGAAGCCCGTCCTTCGATCTACTACGACTATCAGGTGTTCAAGCCGTGGCTGGCTTCCGCCCACGCAAAGCAGGACCGCAAGAAGGTCGTCATTGCGGGTTCCGGCCCGGCGGGCCTGGTCGCCGCCCTGGAACTGGCCCGCCATGGCGTACCCAGCGTCGTCGTCACCTCTGAGTTGCAGGTGTCCCAGGGCAGCCGCGCCATCGTCTTCACGCGTCGCTCGATGGAAATCCTGCAGCAGGTCGGCGTGGCCGACCGTATGACCGAGAGCGGGCTGCCCTGGCGTTACGGCAATTCGTACTACCGCGGCGAGCGCGTGTTTCGCATGGAAGCCCCGCACGACGGCGACGACCGCTTCTTCCCGATGCTGAACATCCAGCAACAGTATATGGAGGAGTATCTGCTCGATGCCTGCGCCGCCAATCCCCTGATCGATTTCCGGTGGGGCAACAAGGTGGCCAAGGTCGATCAGGAAACCGATTTCGCGCGCGTCGAGGTGGACACGCCGGAAGGCCCATATTGGCTGGAGACTGAGTGGCTGGTCGCGGCCGACGGCGGACGCTCCGGCATCCGTACCGCGATGGACCTGCAGATGGAAGGCGCCTCCTACGAGGGCTTCTTCGTCATCGCCGACATCAAGATCGACCTGCCGCTGCCGACCGAGCGCCTGGCCTACTTCGACCCGGACTGGAACCCGGGCAACACCATCCTGATGCACCGCGAGCCACATGGCATCTGGCGCGTCGACTACCAGTTGCCGGCCGGCGAAACGCCCGAGGACGCGCTCAAGCCCGAGTCGCTCAAGGCGCGCATCGATGCCCAGCTGGCCATGATCGGCCATGCCGGCACCCCCTGGGAAATGGACTGGTGCTCCGTGTACTCCGCCCGCACGCTGACGTTGCCCGAGTACGTGCACGGCCGCGTGATCTTTACCGGCGATGCCGCCCACCTGCTGCCGATCTTTGGCGTGCGCGGCGCCAACACCGCCTTTCAGGACGCGCAGTCCCTGGCCTGGCACCTCGCCTTCGTGCTCAAGGGACTGGCCGGGCGGAAGCTGCTGGCCAACCACAGCGCCGAGCGGGTCGGCGCGGCACGCGAAATTATCGAGGAAGCGGGCAAGAGCACGCGCTTCATGACGCCGCCAAGCGAGGGCTTCCGCCTGCTGCGGGATGCCGTGCTATCGCTCTCGCTGACCGAGAAGTTCGTGCGTCCGCTCTACCACTGGCGCACTTCGCGCCCGCACGAGTACACCGCTTCGGTGCTCAACTGCCCCGGTGACGACAACGCGCTGTTCGTGCACGGCCCGGCCCACGGCGCCCCGCCGCAAAACATCCGACTGGCGGCCAACGACTACTTGCTCGACCATCTGGGCGCAGGGTTCGACCTGTTGTACTTCACCGAGGCCGACGCCGTACCCGGCGCCCTGCAGAGGGTAGTGGCTGCCACCCGGGAGCGCGGCGTGCCGCTGCGCGTCATCGCCGTCGGGGCCGCCAGCCCGGTGGCGGGCGCCGACCTGACGTTCGCCGACGCCGATGGCCACTTCCGCCGTCGCTATGGAGTGCAGGCCAGCGGCGCGGCTTACCTGCTGCGCCCCGACCAGCACGTGTGCGCGCGCTGGCTCACGCTGGACGCGACGCGTCTGCAAGCCGCCCTGAACACCGCCCTGCCCCAGTGAAGATCCATTAGGAGAGAGTCCCATGACTACCCCTCACAAGACCCTGAGCATCCCCGGCCTGGAAGCCGTCTATGACGCCCTGGCCACCGCCATCGATGAGGCCGGCGTGGACAAGGCCCAACTGTTCCTGGTCAAGCTGGCGCTGCTCAACGCCAATGCGCTGGGCGAGCCCGGGCAATTCCAGCAGCACGTGCAGGCTGCGCTCAAGAACCTGTAATGCGTCCAGGCCTGTCGCTGTCTGGGCGAATCGAAGGCGTGACCACCACAGTGCAGCTTAATCCAGCGTTACCCCGGCCGCCTTTGCCACCTTGGCCCACTTGGCGATGTCCGCCTTCTGGAAGTCGGCCAGTTGCTGGGGCGTGCCGCCGACGATCCTGACGCCCAGTTCATCCAGATGCGCGATCACGTCGCGGTCCTTCAGGATGCGGTTGATCTCGGTGTTCAGCCGCTGCACGATCTGCGGTGGCGTGCCCGCGGGCGCGAATATCGCTTGCCACTGTTCCGCCTCGAAGCTGGGGACGCCGGCCTCGCCCATCGTCGGCACGGCCGGCAGGCTCGCCACGCGGGCCTTCGTGGCCACCCCGAGCGCGCGCAGCTTGCCGCCTTGCACATGCGGCAGGATCGGCGCGGTCGGCGCGAACATGAAGTCGACGTGGCCGGCCATCACATCCTGGATGGCGGGCACGTCGCCCTTGTAGGGCACGTGCGTCAGCTTGACATGAGCCTGCGCCTTGAGCAGTTCCCCGGACATCTGGAGGATGGTGCCATTGCCGCCCGAGGCGAAGCTCACGGACCCTGGCTTCTTCCTGGCCGCGGCAAGCAGGCCCTGCACATCGTGGTAGGGGCTGTCCGCGCCGACCACGAGCACGCTCGGAATGGTGCCGATCAGCACGACGGGCGCGAACGACTTGACGGCGTCGTACGGCAGTTTCGGGTTCAGCACGGGGTTGATGGCGTGGGACGCGGTCGATGCGCCAAGCAGTGTGTAGCCGTCCGCCGGGGCCCGCGCCACGAAGGCGGAGCCGATCGCGCCCGTGGCGCCTGGCTTGTTCTCGACGACTACCGTGGTCTGCAGGGCCTGGCCGAGCTTCTGCGCGATCAGCCGGGCGAGGATGTCGGTGGTGCCGCCCGCGGGGTAAGGCACCACGTAGGTGATGACCTTTTTCGGCCAGTCCGCCTGGGCGTGGGCGTGGCCCGCGATGCAAGCCAGCGTCGACAGGCACAGCGTTGCGACGATCTTCCCGAGTGTCATGAGAGGGGTCTCCGGTCTTGTTGTCATGCGGCTTCGGCCCTCGCGGCGAAGCCATATAGTCGTTGGGGGTTGTCGACGAGGACGGCCCGCACCAGGGCATCGTCGCCGCACCACTGGCGAAACAGCGCGTGCAGGGCGCCATCGTCGCAGCGCGTCTTGTCCTGCGCGCGCAGCGTGGGATGCGGCCAGTCGGATGCCCACAGCATCTGCCCGGGCGCCAGCGCCAGGTAGCGGCGCGCCAGGGCTGCCACGTCGCCGTAGCGGGGCGCGCCTTCGCGCGATTCGATGTAGGGGCCGGAGAGCTTGACCCAGCCCTTGCCCTCGGCCAGCAGCCGCGCGATCACGGCGAACGCCGGCTCGAACGCCGCGTCGCCGAACGGCAGGTGGCCGTAGTGGTCGAAGACCACGGGCACCGGGCACGCCGCGAGCATGGATTCCATCTCCGGCAACCACGCCGCGGGCGCATTGAGCTGCACGTGCCAGCCCAGGGGCGCGATCCGCGACGCAAGCGCAGGCAGCATGCCCGCATCCACCGGTCCGGGCATGGTGAGGTTGAAGCGGATGCCGCGCATGCCCCGCGCGTGCAGGTGCTCCAGGTCTGCGTCCGTGACGGAGGTGTCGACCACCGCCACGCCGCGCGCGTCGGCGCCAAGCTCCGCCAGCGCGGCGAGCGTGGCACGGTTGTCGGTGCCATACGTCGACGGCGTCACCACCACGGCCCGCGTGGTGCCCATGTCCCGTTGCGCCGCGCGGTAGTCGGCGACGCGCGCGTCCGCCGGGCGCAGCGTGGCGCCCGGCGCGCACGGAAAGCGCCCGTCATAGAAGTGCACGTGGCAATCGCACGCATCCTGCAGCAGGGCGTTCGTCATCCGCGTTGCGCCTCCAGGTTGTCGTGTAATGGCATGCCGGGCACATCCATGTCGATGGACAGGATCTCGCCGGCGGTGGAGTCGGTGATGAACAGCCGCTTGCGGTCCGCCCCGCCGAACGCCATGTTGGTCAGCGAATGGCCGGGCGTGCCGCGTATCACCACCACCGGCTCGGCGCGCTGGCTGAGTACCCAGACATACGCCAGACCCGGGTTGGCCACCAGCAGGCGGCCTGCCTCGTCCATGGCCAGCCCGTCCGGCCCGCTGGGCCCGTACGAGGTGAAGAACTGCCCCGTCTTCGACACGCTGCCGTCCGCCTGCAACGGCATGCGCCATACGCAGTTGCCGCGCGTGACCGCGACAAACAGGAAGCGCTCGTCCGGCGACAGCACGATGCCGTTCGGGCTGGGCACGTTGGCCAGCAGCAGTTCCAGGCGCCCTTCCCGCGTCAGCCGGTAGACGCGCCCGGTCGGGTCGTGCAGGCCGGTCTGGCCCTGGTCGGTGAAGTAGAGGTTGCCGTGCGCGTCGAGCGTCAGGTCGTTCACGCCCTTGAAGCTCTCGGTATGGCGGCGTGACAGGAACGGCCGGACGTTGCCCGTGCGCAGGTCGACGGCCATGAGGCCGTTGCGGTAGTCGGTGACCAGCAGTTCGTGCGCGCCGATGCGCTTCATGCCGTTCGGCTCGCCGTCCCACTCCGCGATCAGCTCCCACTCGCCTTCTGCGTCGACGCGCAGGATGCGGCCGTTCGGGATGTCCGTGACATAGAGATTGCCGCTGTCGTCGGTGACCGGGCCTTCGAGGAACGAATCGATCTCCCGGCCGCCCTGGTTGGCGGCGGACCACGCGGTATGGCGGCGCTGCCGGTAGCGCGCCGGCAGCCGCGCGAACGTCTGAGCCTCGCGGACGGCCGGAGGATGCATGAGGAACATGATGATGCCTTGTGGTTTAGCCTGCGCAGGAGGATTGGCCGCGCGATCCCTGCCAGCTTATCTCTATTGGAATCGATGCGGCCGGCCCTGGCTACTGCTTCTGGAAGCCCGTGCCACTGGCCACCTTGCCCCAGAATGCCGTGCGCTCGACCATCTCCTTCGAGAACGTCCGGGTGTCCCAGTAGCCTGCGTCCGCACCGATGCTTTGCGCGTACGTGCGCATGTCCGGCGTGGCCATCGCGATGGCGACTTCCTTCTGGATGCGGTTCAGCACCTCCCGGGGCGTGCCCTTGGGTGCCCACAGGCCGGTGAAATTGGTGACGCCGTACCCGCGCAGCCCGGCTTCGGCGAACGTCGGCACGTTCGGCAATGCCGGCAGGCGCTTGTCCCCGCTGACCGCCAGCACGCTGAGCTTGCCGCCGGCAACCTGCCCGATCACGCCGGGGATGGAGGCGATCTGGAAATCGACGGTGCCGCCGAGCAGCGCCACGGTAGCCTCGCCGGCGCCCTTGAACGGCACATGCAGGAAATGCGCGCCCGCCGCCACGCCGAGCGCCTCGCTGGCGAAGTGCGGCGTCGATCCCGCGCCGCCCGAACCGTACGACACCTTGTTGTCTTCCGCCTTGGCGGCGGCCACCAGGCTGGACAGTGTCTTGTACTTGCCGTCGGCCTTGACGACCACGCCCATCGGCGCGAACACATACGCGGAGACCGGCTGCAGGTCTTCGGCGTAGTCGAACGGTAGCTTCTTGAAGATATGCGGCAGCAGCGAATACGTAGTGTCGTTGGCCAGCAGCGTGTAGCCGTCGGGCGCCGCGTGCACGACCTGCAGCGCACCGATCGTTCCGGTGGCGCCGGCCTTGTTCTCCACATAGAAGCTCTGCCCGGTCTGCGCGGTCAGGCGCTGGGCCATCTTGCGCGTGACCGCGTCGACCGCGCCGCCCGGCGGGTAAGGCACGACGATCTTGACCGGCTTGGCCGGCCAGGCTTGCGCGGGCGTTTGTGCCTGCGCCTGCATCATCGCCGGCAGGATGGCAAGCAGGCCCAGGGCCAGCCGCCACGGCGCTGCCGCGCCGCGTTGAATCGCTTTCATGTTCTGTCTCCTTGCACCACCATTTGCTGCGAGGCCCTGCGCACTCCTCTCGTGGGAGCCGCGCCTCGTGGCCTCGCCTGTCCGTCCTGCGTGCCGCCTATGCGCGGGCGAGCGCCGGCTCGCTCGCCGCGGCCAGCGCCGCGAGCGTGTTCCTGGCGGCGGCCATCCCCATGTTCACGTAGGCCGCGCTCGTCACGCCCCCGATATGCGGGCTCAGGATAAAGCCCGGCTCGCCATGGAAGACATGCGGCACGGTCATCGGCTCGGCGGCGAAGCTGTCCAGCCCGGCCGCGGCCACCTGCCCGGAGCGCACCGCCGACAGCAGCGCGGGCTCGTCGATCAGCCCGCCGCGCGCGGTATTGACGACCAGCACGCCGGGCTTGCAGCGCGCCAGCGTCTGCGCGTTGACCATCTGCCGGTTGTCCGCCGTGAGCGGGCAATGCAGCGAGATSACGTCSGACTCCTGCCAGATGGCATCGAGCGCGGCCGGCTGCACGTAGGCCGGCAGGTTCGTCGCGAACGGGTCGAACCCGATCACGCGCATGCCGATGGCATCGCACATCCTGGCGAAGCGCAGGCCGATGGCGCCCAGGCCGACGAGGCCGACCGTGCGGCCGTCGAGTTCCACGCTCTTGTGCGTGGCCTTGTCCCACTGCCCGGCATGCATGCGCTTGTCGAGCGCCACCACGGACTTCGCGCATGCCAGCATCAGCGCCAGCGCGTGCTCCGCCACGGCGGCGGCATTGGCCCCGGCCGCGGCCGTCACCGCCACGCCACGCGCGGCGGCGGCGGCCTTGTCGATGGTGTCGGTGCCGCTGCCGTGCTTGGAGATCACGCGCAATGCGGGCGCGGCGTCCATGATCGCGGCGGTCACCGCGCCATAGCGCACGATGATGCCGACCGGGTTGTGCCGGCGGGCCAACGCGAGGAGATCGTCGTGCTGCGGGGTCTTGCCGGCGAATACGATGTCATAGCCGTCCAGCAGCGCGAGGGCCTGCGGCGCGAGATCCGCCGCGGTCACGAGAATGGCGGGACGCGTCGTCACAGCGCTTCTCCCTGCTTGAGCACGCCGGCGGTCACCAGCGAGGCCAGCAGCCACGGCGCATTGGTATTGCCTTCCTTGATCTGCGCGATCCGCCTGGCTTCCGCCTCTTCCTTCCTGGCCGCGACCTCGAGCAGCGCTTCGATCTTCTCGCGCTCCACCACCACCAGCCCGTCGGCATCGCCGCTGATGAAATCGCCCGGGTTCACGGTCACCCCGCCCACCGACACCGGATGGCCGATGCGCCCGGCGACTTCCTTGGTCGGCCCGTTCGGGTTGGTGCCCACGGAGAAGACCGGGAACTGCATCTCCTCGAGGTCGAGGCTGTCGCGCACCGCGCCGTCGATCACCACGCCGGCGAGGCCGCGCTGGCGTGCCGCGTGCATCATGATCGTGCCCATCAGCGCGGAGGTCTGGTCGCCCTTGCCATCGATGACCAGCACGTCGCCGGGCTGCGCCAGCGCCAGCGCCGCGTGGATCATCAGGTTGTCGCCGGGGCGCACCTCGACGGTGAAGGCCGGGCCGGCCACCTTCATGCTCGGGCGCAATGCCCGGATGCGTCCGTGAAGCGCGCCGCGGCGCCCGGCGACGTCGGCGAGGATGGCCGGCTGGAACTTGGCGGCCTTCGCCACAACGGCGGCGGACACGCGATCGAACGACTTGATGATGTTGGGCAGGCTCATGGCTTGGCTCCGGAAGGACGTGAAGTGGGACGTGAAGTGGGACGTGGAATGGGGAACGCGCAAACGAGGCAGGACGGCAGCGCTCAGTCCAGCGTGGTGCCGGATGCCTTGACGACCGCCGACCAGCGGGAAATGTCCCGCTTGACCAGCGCGCCGAACTGGTCGGGCGTGCCGCCGAGCACCGTCGCGCCCTGCTCGTTGAGCTTCCTCGCGAGCTCCGGCGCCTGCAGCGCCTTGTTGAACTCGGCGTTCAGGCGGGCGACCACGGCTGGCGGTGTCGCGCCGGGGGCTGCGAAGCCGAACCACGTGGCAGCTTCGAAGGCCGGATAGCCGGACTCGGCGACGGTCGGGATCTGCGGCAGGTCGGCAACGCGCTTGAGCGAGGTCACCGCCAGCGCACGCAGCTTGCCGTTGCGGATATGGCCGAGCAGCGACGGCACGGAAGCCATGTACAGGTCGACCTGGCCGCCGATCAGGTCGTTGACGGCCTGGGCGGCGCCCTTGTACGGGATATGGGTGAGCTTGAGGCCCGCGGTCTTCTGGAGCAGTTCGCCGGACAGATGCGCGACCGTGCCGTTGCCGGGCGACGCGAAGTTGATGGCGCCCGGCCTGGCCTTGCCGGCCTTGATCACGTCCGCCAGCGTCTTGTAGGGCGAATTGACGGGCGTGACCAGCACCAGCGGCGCGCTGGCCACCAGGCTGATCGGGGCCAGGTCCTTCACGGGGTCGTACGGCAGGCGGCTGTACAGCGTGGGATTGATGGCAAGGTTGCTGGTCTGGCCCAGCACGATGGTGTAGCCGTCGGCCGGTGCCTTGGCGGCGGCATCGACGCCGAGGTTGCCGCCCGAGCCCGGCTTGTTGTCCACGACAAAGATCCAGCCGGTGGCAAGCGCCACCTTGTTGGTCACCTCCCTGGCGATGATGTCGGTGCCGCCGCCGGCCGGGAACGGCACGATGACGCGAATGGGCTTGGCGGGATAAGGCACCGCGGCGATGGCGGTGGCCGAAGCCGCGGCAACGGCTACCGCGCCGGCGCCGGCCGTGACGGCGAACGTGCAGCGGCGAACCGCGCCGAGGACAACGCTCAGGACTGCGTTCATGACTGTCTCCAGATCTCGTTATGTTGTGAGCTGGATTGTTGTCTAGCGTTTCACGGCATACAATACCGTTTCGTACCGTGCAACGCGTACCGTCATATGAACCGAAAAAGAGATGCCTCGACCACCCCTGGCCTGGAAGAGGGCGCCAGCGGCGGGGTCACCGCCGTCACGCGTGCCCTGCGCGTCCTGGAAGCCTTCGGCGTCAATGACGCGCAGCTGACGCTGGCCGACCTCAGCCGCCGCACCGGCATCCACAAGACGACGGTGCTGCGCCTGGCGCGCACGCTCGCCGCCGACAACTACCTGGTGCAGAAGGAGGACGGCAGCTGGCGCCTGGGCCGCGCGGCCGGCTGGCTGGGCGCGTGCTACCAGGCGACCTTCAACGTGCAGGAGGTGGTGGAACCGGTCTTGCGGGAGCTGACCATCAAGACCGGCGAAAGCGCATCGTTCTACGTGCGCGAGGGGCAGCAGCGCACGTGCCTGGTGCGGGTGGAAGGACCCCAGGCGATCCGGCACCACGTGCGGATCGGCGCGGGCCTGCCGCTGGACAGCGGCTCGCCCGGCCGGGTCATCCTGGCCTTCTCCGGCGAGCCCGGCGAGCTCCATGAACTGATCCGCCGCCGCGGATTCCACCTGTCACTCGGCGAGCGCGAGCCGGAGGTGTCGAGCGTGTCGGCCCCCGTCTTCGGGCTGCACTGGCGGCTGCTCGGGTCCATGTGCATCTCGGGACCGACATCGCGCCTGGGCGAGGCGCGGCTGCTGGAGCTGGCGCAGACGGTGATGGATGCCGCCAACAGGCTGTCCTACGCCATGGCGGGCAGCCAGCGGCCGGCGATGCAGATCGAACGGCCGTCGACCTGGCACCCTTGAGCCGCAGGGGATCTTGCGCAGCAGGGTCGGGCGGGCCCCGGCTCAGTCCGGCTGGCGGCGTTTCCGGTTAGGCGGGCGCCGAGCCGGTCCTGGCCGCCCACCGTGCAGAGGTCGACGCCTTCCGCGGGCACGCAGCGGATCTCGCCGGCTTCCTCGCTGCCGGCCGTCAGGCCGGCGGCCAGCAGCGCCATGCGCGTGGTATTGCGCCGTCATCGGAGCGCGTGCCGCGCCGCCGTGATGAACGGCTCGATGAAGGGGCTATCCAGATCGCGGCGCCGGCAGACGGCCACCTCGAACCCCTCCGTGACTTCCTTAAGCTTTCGGAACGCGACACCCGGAGGCCTGCCGATTGCCGCGCACGCCGGCACGATCGCAACCCCCTCGCCTGCGAGCACCAGAGCCAGTGCCGCATGAACCGTCTCCACCCGCTCGACTATCTGCATGGTTACCTGGTGGCGCCGCAGCAGAGCGGCAACCATCGAAGTGTCCCCGCCCCCTGTCAGTGTGGGCAGCGCAATCAATCTCTGCCCGTGCAGCCGTGCCACCGGCACCGACGAAAGCCGCGCGAGCGGTGCACGTGCCGGCAAGGCCAGCCGTAGCGGTTGCATGCCGACGATCGTCGTGGACAGGTCAGGCCGCTGAAGCGGTGGCATGCACAAACCAACTGTCACCTTGTGGTCGATGATCTGCGCTTCATATGTCGAGGTGCTCATCTCGACGAACTGCAGTTCGACATCCGGGAGTACGCGGTGCAACTGCGGCACGAGCTTCGGCAGTACGGCGTAGCCAAGCGAAAACATGTAGCCGACAGACAGCCGCCCGCGCCGCCCGGACGCTACGGCGCGTGCGGCCTCGAACCCCTCGTGTGCCAGCGCCAGGGCTTCGCGCGCGCGCGCGAAGAGCGCGCTACCCGCGTCTGTCAGTCGCATGCCGGTGGATTCGCGCACAAAGAGCGCCGTACCGAGTTGTGCCTCGAGGTTGCGAATCTGGACGGACAGCGGCGGTTGCGCCATGTGAAGACGCTCGGCGGCCTTGCCCACGCTGCGGGCCTCCGCTACAGCAACGAAATAACGCAGGCTCTTGAGGTCCATGGGTCATACGATTCCGATATGCCTTGATTGTGAACGAGTATTGGACCGGGCGGGGGGTGTATGTCAACTTTGATTCGTTGCCGGTCACTTGAGCCGGGCTCTCCCAGGATGTCTTGGATGAATGAGGAACTTTGCTTCTTGCCTGCCGTGCGGCTTCGCGAAGCGATAGCTGCCCGCGAGGTTTCCCCGGTCGAGGTAACGCGTGCCGTGCTGGATCGTGCGGCCAGGCTCCAGTCGGAACTCAACTGTTTCATAACGCTTTGCCCCGACGAGGCCATGCAGGAGGCACAGGCCGCGGAGCAATCGATCATGCGCGGGGAACCCACAGGATTGCTGCACGGGATTCCTTATTCCTGCAAGGACCTGGTTAACACCCGCGGGGTGCGTACGACATTCGGCTCCCTGCTGTTCGCGGACAACGTCCCGACCGAGGACGCGGTAGCCGTTGCCCGACTACGCCGACAAGGAGCCATCCTTATCGGGAAGACGACCACATCGGAGTTCGGAGCGAAGTGCCTCACCGATGCGCCTCTGTTCGGTCGTACCCGCAATGCCTGGCATCCCGGCCACACCAGCGGTGGTTCCAGCGGTGGCGCGGCGGTGGCAGTAGCGGCCGGGCTCGCCCCGATCGGCATTGCCACGGACGGCGGCGGTTCCACCCGGATTCCGGCGGCCTGCAATGGTGCCGTCGGCCTGAAACAAAGCATCGGCTTGGTACCGCACTCTCAGGTGGAGGATGCCTTTGGCAACCTCACCTATGTCACGCCTATCTCACGCACGGTGGCCGATACTGCATTGATGCTCCAGGCGATGGCCGGTGAAGACGCTTCAGACCCTTGGTCCGCTGGCGCGCGCGCGGCCGACTATGTAGATGCGACGCGCACTGCCACCGACCTGCGGGGCAGGCGCATCCTGTTCGCGATCTCGCCACCCGGGCGACCGGTCGCCGCAGATGTGGCCGCGTGCTTCGCGTCTGCCCTGGACCGGTTGCAGGACCTGGGCGCGGATCTCGCAGAGATGCCTGGCTCGGCCTTCGACATCGAGCCGCTCTGGCGAACCATCAACCACACGGTATGGCGAGCGCGCTTCGGTCAGATGGCCCTGCAGCAGCCTGACCGGCTCAGCCCTTCGCTGTTGCAACAGCTGGCCCTTGCCAATGAATTCAGCGCGGTCGACTACCAGAGGGCCAACTTCGAACGCACCCGCTTGTTCCGGCACGTGCAGGCGCTGCTTCGTGACCACGACTTCATCGCCGTTCCCACCATCGCGCGCACCGCCCTGCCGATTGACCAGGATCTGTTCGGGCAGATAGAGATCGACGGCCGGCTGTACGACGAGGTGCGATCCAACTGGTTCCCCTGGACCATGCCGTTCAACCTGACCGGCCACCCCGCCATCACCCTGCCCTGCGGTTTTGGCCGTGACGGACTGCCCGTCGGCTTGCAGTTGGTGGGGCGTCTGCGCGGGGAGTCCGACCTGCTCGGCGCGGCTGCGCTGTTCGAGGCCTCTCAGAATCTCTTGTCCCGCTGGCCAGACGTGGAGGTGCCATGAAGAAATCGATACGCCGTTTGCTTGCGGCTGCCTCGGTGGCCGGRCTGGCCGCCGTGCAAGCGAATCCAGCCGGCGCGCAGCCTCCTGCAGCGACGGGAAGCACAACTCCCTTGCGGCTTGTTGTCGGCTTCCCGCCCGGGGGCGCGCTGGACATCCTCGGGCGCTCGCTGGCCGAGCAACTGCGGTTGGCCGGCATGGGCCCGGTGATCGTGGAAAACAGGCCGGGCGCGTCGACGCGCATCTCCATCGACTACGTGAAGCGATCACAGCCGAACGGCAGGACTGTGCTGCTTTCATCGAATGCGCCGATGGTCATCTTCCCGATGACCTACCGGCGGCTTGACTATGACGTCGATCGCGATTTCATTGCTGTGGCGCAGCTTGCGGAAGTCCCTACGGTGATATCGGCGGGCGCGGATCGCCCCTACAAGACGCTGCGGGAATACGTGAGCTGGGTCCGTGCGAACCCATCACAGGGCAGCGTCGGCCTCACCTCGCTGGGCGGGACACTGCATTTCGCCATCCTCGGCATGGGCCGAACCGTAGGCGTACCGCTCAGGCCGGTGGCCTACAAGGGAGGCGCGCCGCTTGTGACGGACCTCGTGGGCGGGCACGTTCCGTTAGCCACCGACGCCCTGGCCAGCCAGCTGGAGCTTTATCGCGCTGGCAAGATTCGCATTCTGGCCGTGTCCGGCACCCATCGAAACGCGGCCCTCCCCGATGTGCCAACCGTGCGTGAAGATGGCATCGACGCATTCGATCACGCGAATGCGTCGTACAGCGCCTTTGTGCCTGCGGGGACGCCCCCGGAGGTGGTGCAACGGTTGGAGCAGGCATTCGTTGCCGCCATGCAGAAACCGGAGATGAAAGCCCTGTTGCCGCGTGTCGGTCTGGAAGCGACTGGCCTGCCTGGCGCGGCCGTGACCCGCACGCTGCACGCCGAGCGCGAGTTCTGGCGCCCGCTCGTCCAGGCATCGGGATTTCGCAACGAGGACTGAGCTGGCGGCGCGCAGACCACCAATAGCAACAGCAACAGCAACAGCAATAGCAAGGAGACAAAGACATGAGAAGCGATACCGAGCAGCTTTCTTCCCCGGCAATGCCCGACGGCATGGATCCGGCCGAGTGGCAGCTGCGCTGCGACCTCGCCGCGTGCTATCAGCTCACCGACCTGTACGGAATGTCTGACCTCGCGTCGACGCACATCTCGGTCATGCTGCCCGGGCCCGAACACCATTTCCTGGTCAACCCGCTGGGCACGCTGTTCGACGAGATGACGGCTTCGGCCCTGCTCAAGGTGGACCTGGCCGGCCGCGTCGTGAAGGGCGATCCGTCATTGCTCAATCCCGCCGGCTTCATCATCCACAGCGCCATTCACATGTCGCAGTCTGATCTGCAATGCGTCATGCACAGCCACACGCGCGCCAACAACGCTGTCGCGATGCAGGCCATGGGGCTGCGGCCGCTCAGCCAGAAGGCCTGCGTCATGCTGGACTTGCTCGGCTACCACGACTACGAGGGCGCAGCGCTGGATGAGGACGAACGGCAGCGGCTGGTGCGCGACCTCGGCCCGGAAGGTCGCGTTCTGATCCTGCGCAACCACGGTGCGCTCACGGTTGGCCGCAGTGTGGGAGAGGCGTTCTGCTGGATGCTGCGCCTGGAGACGGCATGCCAGTACCAGATCGATGGCCAGGCCGGTGGCGTGGCCCTTCACGAACTGTCCGAGGCCACCATCCGGCACACCCGCGCTCAGGGGCGCAAGATGCTCGGTCCCGGCGGCTTCCTGGAGGTTGGCAAGGTGGAATGGCCTGGCCTCTTGCGCAAGCTCGAACGGGAGCGAGGTACCTCGTACCGCACTTGAGAGCCGGCCTTGGCGGCCGCAGGCCGCGGCCTGGATCCTAAGGATCTACGGATCTAAGGATCTAAGGATCTAGAGGATAGAGAAACTGATCGACTTCGCAACCGCATCGCGGATGTGCTGGATGCGCTCCCGGTTTAGCTGCTCCGCCGCAGCGCCATCGCCGCGCCTGATGGCATCCAGCAGCTTCTCGTGTTCCTCGATCGCGGCTTCCATGCGGCCCGGCAGCACGGCGGTTCGATTGCCCATCAGGCGCAACTGATTCTCGATGGCGAGGACGTACTCAGCCAGCGTGTCGCTGCGGCAGCATTCGACGAGCACACGGCGAAACGCCAGCGCGTGGTCAAGATAGCCGGCGACATCTCCCTTCTTCGCGCAGGCAGTCAGTTGCTGGAGCGACTTCTTCAGCGTCTGCAGGTGCGCGGCATCCATATGCCGCGTCGCCAGACGTGCCACCAGACCCTCGAGCACCTCGCGGATGTCCAGCAACTCAAGCACATCTTCCGGAGTCAGCTGCCTCACCGTGACACCTACGAACGGCGTCCGGCTGACGAGTCGCTCGGTCTCCAGTTGGCGGATGGCCTCCCGGACGGGCGTGCGGCTCACTTCGAATTCCGCGGCAAGATCCTGCTCTGTCAGCTTTGCGCCTGGCCGCAGGTCTCCGCGCAGGATGCCGGAGCGAATCCGCTCGCAGACCTGCTCCACGGACAGCGGCTGGGGATCGCGTTTACGCAATGCGTTTGATTTTGGTTCACTCATGAGGACTTTATACAGGAGTCTGTGAGGTGCTTCAACGCAGAGCCAGGTACTCCGCAGCCATGGCCGGCATCTGCAATATGAGGAGGTGAAGGCCGTCCGGGCCGGCACGGCAGGCACCGCCGTGCTCACCCGCCGAGATGAACCGGCTCTCCCACTCCTGCAACCGGCTTTCCGGTGCGCTCAGCTCACCCGCAAGGACGAGCTGGAACTGCCCCGAGCCACGGGCGGCCGGGACGCTCACTTCCGAAAACGGCGGAAGCTGCAATGCATAGGCCTCGGGTTCGCTTCCATCGGCGCCAATCAGTTCGGCACGCAGCGGGGCCTTCAGTGCCCGGAGCTGCCCGATCGTTCGGGGTTCATGTACTGGCCCGTGCGCGTTCCGCTTCGGTCCGCGGCGCAGCTTGTCGCGCGCAAGCGGAAGAAAGTTCGCGCCGGTTTCGAACGCCGCGCGGATCGTGAAGTAACTCAGCCCCTGCGGCCCCGCCACCAAGGGCCCATACCCTGTGAATGCGCCGGCGTAGTGGACGGAGCCGGGCCCGACCRCACGAGACCCCAGGGATCCCGATCCTTGCTGGAAGACCTGGAATTGATTCTGTGTATGAAAGTGCGCAGGCAGCACCGAATGCGCAGGCTGCTCCACCAGGAATATGGTGGGAGACAGGCACGGGTCGGATCCGGCCTGCATCCACTCACTGCGATGGAAGCTGAAGCCGTTCTCCAAGACCCGGTGGTGCCGCGTGTCACGAGCGAGCGTGGCAGAGCCGATAGCAATCATTGCATCACTCCAGGCGGGCGCCGGACGCCTTGACGACGGCCGCCCACCGCCCCATCTCGCCATGCATGAAGGTCCTGAATTCCGCCGCGGTACTGCTGCGGGGGCGGCCACCCAGGGCGGCGATCCGCTGGGACAGTTCGGGAGACTGGACAATCCTGGCGAGTTCTGCGCTCACCTTGTCCACGACAGGTTTCGGGGTGCCCGCGGGCGCGAGCAGACCCACCCACGGGACCACGTCGAAGTCTTCCATGCCCATGCCGCTCTCGGCGACTGTCGGTACGGACGGCAGTGCGGTCAGGCGCTCCCGGGAACTCACCGCAATCGCACGCACCTTGCCATTGGCGAGGAAGGGCTGCGCGCCCGCAAAGGCATCGAAGGCAACCTGCACCTCACCCGCGGCAAGGTCGGTCAGCGACTTGGCAGAACCGGCATAGGGGACGTGCGTCATTTCCATGCCGGTTCGCCGCATGAGCTCCGACATCGCCAGATGGGACACCGAACCGTTACCTGGGGAGGAATAGTTGACCTTTCCCGCGTTCGCCTTCGCGTAGGCAACCAGCTCCTTCACAGAGTGGATGGGAAGCGCGCTATTGACCATCAGCAGGAGCGGCGCATCGTAGACCAGGCCGATCGGCTCGAAATCCCTGGCCGTGTCGTAACGCAGGTTCCGATACAGGAAAGGATTGCCAGCCAGAGCCGCCGAGGCCGACAGCGTCATCACGCTGCCGTCGGCGGGCATGCGCGCAACCGCCGCCAGCGCCAGGCTGCCGGACTGCCCCGGCATATTCTCCACGATCAGCAATCGCCCGATCGCCGGACCGAGGCGGTTGGCCAGGATCCGGGCGACCACGTCGACAGATTGGCCCGAGGGATAGCCCACAATCAATTTCCCCGTTTCCTTCTGCGCGAAGGCTGCGCCGCTGACGAACAGAACGGCAACGACAGCCAGCCGGACGATGCTTCGGACGATTGCCATGGTTGGTCTCCTTGCTTCTTGATTTGGCTACGGGCAGCTTACGCGCCGAGCATCTTGATGATGGAGGAAAAGTCGAGCCGGCCACGCCCGGCGGCACAGTGCATGGCGTAGACCGAGGCGGCCGCCGCACCCAGCAATGCCGGCGACTGGCTGGCAACCGCAGCCTGCTCCGCCAGCCGCAAGTCCTTCAACATCAGCTCGGAAGCGAAGCCGCCTTCGTAATCCCGGTTGGCCGGCGCGGATGGCACCAGGCCGGGCTCAGGCGCATAGCTCGTGAGCGCCCAGCACTGGCCCGAAGACGCCGAGGCAATTTCGTGGAACCTGCGTGGATCCAGCCCCAGTCGCTTGGCCAGATGCAGGGCCTCGGAGACGGCCACCATGGAAATGCCCGCCAGCATGTTGTTGCAGATCTTCGCCGCCTGGCCGGCGCCCGCCGCGCCTGCATGGAAAATGTTCTTGCCCATCGCGCGCAGCAGTCCGAGGGCACGCGCGAAGGCTGCTTCCGTGCCTCCGACCATGAACGTGAGTGTCCCCGCCGCCGCGCCGCCTACGCCGCCGGAAACGGGAGCGTCAAGCGTGACAAGCCCCTTCTTGCGCAGCGTTTCGTGGAAGACAGCGCAGGACGCGACATCGATCGTCGAGCAATCGATCACAAGCGCTTCAGGTGCGAGCGGCAGGGTGTCTGCCGTGAGCACATCCAGCACATGCCGGCCGCTGGGCAGCATGGTGATGACGACCTCCGCCCCGGATACCGTTTCCTCGACCGAAGCCCGCGGCCGGAGGCCCGCATGCAATGCGCGCTCCATCGAGCCCGCGTCGAGATCGAAACAGCGAACGTCATGCCCTGCCTCCTTCAGCCGGCACGCCATGGGAAATCCCATATTGCCCAATCCAATGAAACCGATCGCAGCCATTCTTGTCTCCTCGTACCGAGCGCAGCTCAGTTCATGTTGAAGATCACGGTCTTCTTGTGCGTGAAGTGGTCCAGCATTGCCTCCAGCGACGCCTCGCGGCCAAGGCCGGATTGCTTCACGCCCCCATAGGACAATCCCGGCTGGACCACGATGTTCTGGTTCACCTGCACGAAGCCTGCCTGCAGGCGCCGGGTGGCATCCAGCGCGGTCTTCAGGTTCTGCGTCCAGATGGTTGCAGCCAGTCCATAGTCGCTGTCGTTGGCTTGCGCCACGGCTTCTTCGTAACTTGAGAAGCGGATCACGCACGTCACGGGCCCGAAGATTTCCTCGCGTGCCAGCCGGGACGCGTTGCCCAAGCCGGTAAAGATGACCGGCCTGATGAACAGCCCCTGCCGAAGCGACTCGTCTGCAGGCAATTGGGAGCATTCGAGCGCGCGGGCACGAGGCTCGGCTCGACCGCTTTCGATGTAGCCGAGAACCTTGTCGAGCTGGGCGCGCGAGATAACGGTGCCGATGTCCGTCGCTTCATCCAGGGGATCGCCCATCTTCAGCGTGTCAACGCGCGCCTTGAGCATGGCGACGAACTCATCGTGCACCTTGTCCTGCACGAAGATTCGGCTGGCGGCCGTGCAGCTCTGTCCCTGGCGGGTGAAGCGCATGCCGCTCACCGCGCCGGCGACGGCCTTCGCGATGTCGGCGTCCTCCATCACGATCATGGGGCTCTTGCCGCCGAGCTCGAGCGTGACGGGGATGAGCTTCTCTCCAGCCGTGCGTGCCACGATTCGCCCCGTTTCGACGGAGCCGGTGAACGTCACCTTGCCGACCGCGGGGTGCGCGACCAGCGGTGCTCCGCATTCGGGCCCGAAGCCCGAGACGATGTTCAGCACCCCCGGGGGCAGCGCCTGGCTGAGGATCTGGCAGAGCCTCAAGACTGCCAGTGGCGCCTCTTCGGCCGATTTCACGACAACCGTGTTGCCGGCCACCAGCGCCGGGGCGATCTTCAGCGCCATCAGCATCATGGGGGCGTTCCAGGGAATGATGACGCCCACCACCCCAATCGGTTCGCGCTGCGTGACGGTCAGCATGTCCGGGCTGAACGGCACGCTTTCGCCCTTGAGTTCCGAGGCCAGGCCGCCATAGAACTGCAACGCGTCGGCAACGACAGACGCTTCGACCCGGCTCTCGGTGCGCAGTGCCTTGCCGGTCTCCAGAGCCACCAGCCGACCTAGTTCCTCCACGTGCTCTGCAATCAGGCGCGAGCAGTCGGCCAGCAGGGCGCCACGCTTGCGCGCCGGCATTGCAGCCCAGGCGGGCTGCGCCTGGGCCGCCGCATTCGCTGCTCGTTCGACGTCGCTTGCGTCGCTTTGCGCCGCGTATCCGATCTCGCGTCCGGTTGCAGGGTTGACTACCGGGAACGTATCTCCCGAACGGGCCCTCACCAGGTCCCCGCCGATCAGGTTGTAGCCGCTTATCGCGCGAGCCAGACGGTGCGGATCGATGTCCGCCGTGAGCTTGTTCTGAGTCATCATCGGCCTCCGTTCACTTAGCGGCGGACGCCACGGCCGGCCAGCGCTTTTTTACCTTGATCACGCGCGCGCTGCCCCGGCGCACAAAGCGGCGTGTGTCGTCCGTGCCCGCCTGGTAGTCCCAGGTAGGCTGAATGCCCTCGGGCAGCGAGTTGATAAACTTGCGGCGCGCCTGGCTGGCAAGCACCTGCTGCGTGATTGCGGCCGGATCCCACCGGGAGAGCACGCGTGCCTTCAACTCGGCAAGTACCTGCGGCTGTTCTTGCGCGATGTTCGCCAGCTCGTTCGGGTCGGCCTCCATGTCGAAAAGCAGGTCTGGATGGCCATGGGTGTACACATACTTGTATCGGCCACGCCGCAGCATGCAGCATGGACCAGTGACGCCCTCGGCGGTGTACTCGACGAACGCTTCCGCCTCGCCGTCGTCATCGCCTGTCGCGAGCAGCGGCACGAGGCTGCGACCATCAACCGGCTCGACCCAGGCCGGCGTTTGCCCATCCATCGCAAGATCCAGCAATGTGGGGAGCAGGTCCACGTGAGAAACCGGCTCCGCGATGCGCCGGGGTTCGCGCTTGCGCGGGTCATAGACGAGCAGCGGAACCTTGGCCGACCAGTCGAAGAACACGCGCTTGAACCACATGCCGCGTTCGCCCAGCATGTCACCGTGATCGGACGTGAACACGACGATGGTGTTGTCCTCGAAGCCCGCGCGCTTGAGCGTCTCCAGCAGGCGGCCCACTTTGTCGTCGACATAGCTCACCATCGCATAGTAGGCGTGGCGCGCACGCCGCACTTGCTCGTCGGTGGCCCCTTGCTTGTCCAGCCCGTGGGAATACTGCACCCACTGGCTGAGCTTGTCGCGCGCCTGCATCGGCATGTCGCCGACAACGGGCAGGTTGATCTCCTCCGGCGAGTAACGATCCAGGTATTCGGGAAGGATGTGATAAGGCGGATGGGGGTGCGTATAGGAAACGCACATGAAGAACGGTTGCTCGTCCTCCCTCGCGAGGTCGTACAGGCGCTGGATCGCCTTCGCCTCGACCTCCTCGTCGTAATCGAGTTGCAGGCTGCGGAAGCAAGAGCCGCTCTCGTCCACGGTGGTCAGGTTGTGTCCAGGTGAATAGAAGCTGAACTCGCCCTCCGCCCAGTCCGCTGCCCAGCCGAAGTCAGCCGGGTAGATATCGGTTGTAAGGCGCTCCTGGAAGCCGTGCTTCTGGTCAGGGCCCACGAAGTGCATCTTGCCGCCGAGGATGGTCTTGTAGCCCTGCTGCGCGAGGTAATAAGGCAGCGTGGGCGTGGCGGCCTGGAACTCGCACGCATTGTCGAACGCGCCGATGCGCGTGGCGAACTGGCCTGCAAGCAGCGAGAACCTGGCAGGCGCGCACAAGGGGAAGTTGCAGTAGGCGTTGTCAAAGACTGCGGACCGTTCGGCGAGCGCCTGGAGGTGAGGCGCCTTCACGGCGGTGTTGCCATGGAAGGGTAAAACCGGCGCCGAGAGTTGGTCGGCCATGACGAAAAGAATGTTGGGCTTGCGCATGATTCTCCTTTATTGCACAACGGTTGCATTTCCGTTGTATGCAATATAGAGTGGGACATGCGATCTTACAAGTGGAGAAAGCATGACCGACCCAACTTCCTTGCCGCTTTCGGGGATTCGCGTCCTGGATCTCACCAGGGCGCTTGCCGGCCCCTTCTGCACGATGGTCCTGGGCGACCTGGGCGCCGACGTGATCAAGGTCGAGCCCGCGGGCGGCGACATGATCCGCCATTGGGGGCCTTTCGACCGCGGCACCAGCGCTTACTACCTGAGCGGCAACCGCAACAAGCGCGGGATCGCCATCAACTTCCGCGATCCCCGCGCGCTTGACCTGCTGCGCGATCTCGCCGGCCAGTACGACGTGATCGTGGAGAACTTTCGTGCCGGCGCCATGGAATCCATGGGTCTTGGGTACGAAGCGCTTGCCGAAGCGAACCCACGGCTCATCTATGCGAGCGTCACCGGCTTCGGCCGGTCGGGGCCGGCGAGTCAACGTCCAGGGTTCGACCAGATTGCGCAGGGGTACTCGGGACTCATGAGCGTGACGGGCATGCCGGAATCGGGACCGGTCAGGGTGGGTGTGGCGATCGGTGACCAGACTGCCGGGATGTGGTGTGTCATCGGCATCCTTGCTGCCGTAGCACAGCGCCATGCGACAGGGCGAGGCCGCCGGGTGGAGACATCACTGCTGGCAGGACTCGTCGGGCTCATGAGCGTCCAGGCCCAGCGTTACCTGAGTCTGGGGGAGATTCCCGGTCTCGCCGGCAATACGCACCCTGTGATTGCGCCGTACGGCGTGTTCCAGACCGCGGATGGGCCATTGAACATCGCACCGGCGACAGCCGAGATGTGGCGGCGCCTGTGCGAGGTGCTTGAACTCCGAGAGCTCATCGATGATCCGCGCTACGCGACGAATGCAGCGCGGATCGAGCGGCGCGCCGAGCTCAAGGAGATCATCGAGGCCAGGTTGAAGGCGCACAGCCGCAAGGAGTGGACGGAACGACTGCTGGCGGCCGATATTCCGGCTGGGCCGATCTACAACGTTGCGGATGTCTTCGCTGACGAACAGGTCATTCACTCGCGGCTGGTGGAGCAAGTCCAGCATGCGGAGCTGGGTTCTATCCGCCAAGTCGGCAGCCCGATCGCCTTCGACGGCCGCCATGGGGAATCCATTCGGCGCGCGCCGCCCTTGCTCGGCGAGCACACGTTCGATGTCCTTCGGGAGCATGGATTCATCACGCCTGACCTGGAAGCACTGGCGCGCGAAGGCATCATCCTGCAACACGGCCACGACCCCAAGCCATGACATCCGCAAAGCCTACCCTTGAAATCGCCGGCGCGACGGCGACGATCACACTCCGACGCCCTGCCGAGCACAACCGGCTTGACCCAGACGATATCGGGATCCTGCTGCGGTTCGTGGAACAAGTGAGGTGCGACCCGGCCTTGCGGCTGCTCGTGCTGACGGGCGAAGGCGAGAAAACCTTCTGCTCGGGCTATACGCTGAGCCAGATCGGCACGCGCCTGGACCGGTCGCTCGAAGACATGATCGACGCCCTGGAAAACCTCGAGCTCCCGACGTTATGCGCGATGAACGGCAGCGCCTACGGTGGCGGCACGGACCTCGCCTTGGCTTGCGATTTCCGTGTCGGCGTTCACGGTTGCAAGCTGTTCATGCCCGCCGCGAAGTTTGGACTGCACTACTACCCAGGGGGTCTGCGGCGCTTCGTTTCGCGCCTGGGCTCTCCCGCAGCCAAGAAAATCTTCCTGACTTCCATGACGCTCGAAAGCGAGGAATTGCTCCGGATCGGCTTTCTCACCGACCTTGTGCGCCGCGAGGACCTCCCCGACGTCATCGACACGTATGCAGGGAACATCGGGGATTGCGACCGGGACGCCGTTCGCTCCATGAAGCGGCACATCGATGCGATTGCCGGCGGTGAATGGAACGAGAGCATCGGCAGATCGGCCTACGAAGCCTCCCTGCGCGCCGAGGAAACTGTGCGACGCCTTGCCGAGCTCGCGGCCAGGTAGGCCTCCAGCCCTGTCCGTTCCGCAGTCTTGGCCCTGGCAACGAACGTCCCAGGCCGTTTAGCGCCGTCCCTCGACAGCCAGGTGTGCCCGCTCAACGGCTGGACAGGTCGTATGGACCGCGAACGAAGCTGCATACGCGTGCGGAGGTCTGCGCAATGAAATCCAGAGCCCTGGAAAAGCTGGCTTGGCGATAGACGGCCGAATACACGAGCGCAGGCGGCATTGGATCGGTACGGACAATACGCAGCAGGCCGGCTTCGATGTCCGGCGCGAAGTAATCGACGGCCAGCTGACTGATGCCGAGCCCTTCGATGGCAAGCTCGCGCAGCACCGTCAGGCTATTTGTCGAGAACACCTTCTTGAAGCGGAAACCGTGCTCATGGAGCCACGCGCCGTAGAAAGCATTCTTGGCTGACCCCGCCGACTGCTCCAGCACAGGGTAGTCGGAAAATTCCGCGGGTTTCAGGGGGCGGTCGGGCAAGTCCAGCTTCGGGCTGGCCATCCACAAATCCTCCACCCGGCCCACCTCGACGCACTTGTAGGCGTCGCCCCAGAAGGTCCCGGGCAGGATGGCCAGATCGATCGTATTGGCCTCCAGCGCACCAAACAGGTTCATGCCCGCATCGACGACCAGCTCGACGTGCAATGCCGGATGCTGAGCCTTGAGTTCGCGCAGCAGCTTTGTCAGCCATGTCAGCGCCACGAGTTCGGTGACCCCGATGCGAAAGGTACCCTTGATATCGTCGTCCAGACCGATCTCGCTGGCAATTCGCCCTTTGAGGTGCATGGCCTCCTCCGCGAGCGGGAGCAGCCGTGTACCGGATTGCGTTGGGACCAGCCCCTTGGGCATGCGATGCACCAGCTGAACGCCTAGTGCCTGCTCGAGTTCGATTACCCGCTTCGAGACCGCGGACTGCGTCGTATTGAGTTTTGCCGCCGCCGAGGTGAACGATTCATGCGAGACGCTGAAATAGAAGGCTTCAAGCTGCTTTAAAGTCACATTCACATTGATCTACCCCGCTCCATCTGCTTTCCGCTCGCACCACGAAGCAGCACTATACGAAAAAATGGAATGGCTGGGGTGGCCGATTACTCGTTTGTGGCGTGCCGGACAAGGCTGGATACTTCTTTCAAGCCCAATCACCCCTAGCCGGACATCCATGCTGACACTCTCCGATCGCCTCAACCGCATCAAACCATCTCCGAGCTCGATGGCGGGCCAACGGGTCAGGGAACTCCGGTCTGCCGGCCGCGATGTCATCGGCCTGACGGCCGGCGAGCCAGACTTCGCCACGCCGGCTCATATCCGCGAGGCGGCATGGCAAGCCATGAACACCGGCAAGACGGGATATACCGATGTCGGCGGCACGGTGCCATTGCGCGAGGCCGTGGCACGCAAGTTCGCGCGCGAAAACAATCTGCACTACCAGCAGAATGAAATCATCGTCAGCACCGGCGCCAAGCAGGTGATCTTCAACGCCATCCTTTGCACGATCCAGCGCGGCGATGAGGTCATCGTGCCCGCGCCGTACTGGGTGTCGTACCCGGACATCACGATGTTTGCCGGTGGCACGCCCGTGTACGCGGCCTGCGAGCCGGAGCACGATTTCAAGCTGATGCCTGAAGAACTTGAGCGCGCCATCACACCGCGTACGCGCTGGCTTATCCTGAATTCGCCGAACAATCCTAGCGGCGCCGCCTATACCCGCGACGAACTGGTCGCGCTGGCAGAGGTGCTCGAGCGCCACCCCCATGTCTGGATCATGACCGACGACATCTACGAGCACCTGATGTACAACGGCACCGGATTCGTATCCATGGCGCAGGCGGCGCCGCAGCTCGCCGACCGGACGCTGACCATCAACGGCGTATCCAAGGCCTATGCCATGACAGGATGGCGCATCGGATACGCAGGCGGGCCGGCCGCGCTGATCAAGGCCATGGTCAAGCTGCAATCGCAGAGTACTTCCGGCGCCAACGCCATTGCGCAGGCCGCGGCTCTCGCGGCACTCGACGGCCCGCAAGACTTCATCGCTGCGAACCGCGAGGTTTATCGGCAGCGTCGGGATTTCCTGGTCGATGCCCTCGACAAGATCGACGGCATCGAATGCAAAGCGCCCGCCGGGGCCTTCTACCTCTTTGCATCGTGCCACCAGCTCTTTGGCTCCCGCACACCCGATGGCCGCGAGATTCGCACCAGCGATGACTGGACCGCATGGGCGCTGGAGTCGGCCAACATCGCCATGCTGCAGGGCTCCGCATACGGCGTCGACACCCATTTCAGGCTCTCCTTCGCAACAAGCATGGACGTGCTTGCCGAAGGAGCGCGACGTATCGCGGCCGCGGCCCAGGCGTTGATCCGGCCATAGCCCGACACCGTATTCCCAGAGATCCGATACGGATCCACATTGTCCTTGCCTACCACTACCACACGCCCTCATCCATCATGCGTAGCCTGCCAAAGCGTTCGCTCCCTTCGCGCTTCCTTCAAGTTCTTGCTGCCGGCCTGACGCTGGCGGCTTGTCTGCCCGCACACGCCGAGGAGGCCTATCCGTCCCGGCCGGTCCGGATTCTCGTCGGTTTCTCGCCGGGCGGCTCCAACGACATCGTGGCCCGCATCATCGCCCCGAAACTGGCCGACGCGCTGGGCAAGCAGGTCCTGATCGACAACCGGCCCGGCGCCGGCGGGAACATCGCCGCGGACGTCATGCTCAAGGCACCCGCCGATGGCCATACGCTCATGATCTGCACCACGGGCATGCTGTCGATCCAGCCGTTGCTCCAGAAGATGACGTACGACTCCCAGACCGACATCGTGCCGGTCTCGCTGATCGCCAATACGCCTTACGTCGCGCTGGTCAACGCGTCGCTGCCGATCCATAACGTCAAGGAACTGATTGCCTACGCCAAGGCCAATCCCGGCAAGCTCAACTACGCATCGTCCGGCAACGGCACTGCCGGGCACCTTGCCGGCGAGATGCTCAAGCTGCGGACCGGCATCGACATCGTGCACGTACCGTACAAAGGCACCGGCCAGGCCATGGCCGACCTGCTGGGCGGCCAGGTGTCGCTGATCTTCGACCAGCCGATCAGCTCGCTGCAATACGCGAAGTCCGGCAAGCTGCGCGTGCTCGGCGTTGCCGCCCTGCGCCGCCTCGACGGACTGCCCGACGTCCCGACCTTCGCAGAATCCGGTGTCAACGGCTTCGATCCCGTCGCATGGACCGGCCTATGCGCCGCCAAGGGTACGCCGGCGGCAATCGTTGCCCGTCTTCAGAAGGAGGTCCAGCAAGTGCTGCGCCAGCCCGACATCGCGCAGCGGCTGAAACAGGACGGCATGGAAGTCGTAGGCAGCTCTCCCGAGAAGTTCCGCGAATTCCTCGTGACGGACAAGCGCAAGTGGTCGGATGTCATCAAGGCAGCCAACGTGACAATGAACTGAAGGGAAGAAGATCATGGCAAACGAACATGCACAACGCGCTATCGAACAGGATTTCAAGCGCGTATCACCTGAGCTGATTGCACGCGCATCGCAATTTCCATCGTCGATCCTGGCCGACGTCGCCGGCCGCCGCGGCGGCATGCACGGACGGATAACCGCAATGGATCACCGCAGCCGCTTCTGTGGGCCGGCGCTCACCGTCGAAGTCCGGCCCGGTGACAATCTGATGATCCATGCCGCAATGGCGATCGCGCAGCCCGGTGATGTCATCGTCGTGGACGGCAAGGCAGACCAGTCCTGTGCACTGATGGGCGCAATCATGGCCAATCAGTGCAAGGCCATCGGCGTCGCGGCGGCCGTGCTGGACGCCGCAGCCCGTGATCGTGATGAAATCTGCGAACTGGGCTTTCCGATGTATTCGGTCGGCACCAATCCGAACGGCCCGACCAAGCTGGTGCCCGGCCGCGTCAATCGCCCGATCCAGTGCGGCGGCGTGGCCGTCCAGCCAGGCGATCTCGTCGTCGGAGATGCCGACGGCATTGTCGTGATCGAGCGCGACATGGTCGCCACGGTGCTGGACAAGGCCGCCGAGAAGGTGGCTGCGGAACGCGCCCGCATCGACAACATCCGCTCGGGAAAATCGATCCGACCGTCCTGGCTGGAAGCCGCACTCATCGCCGCAGGTATCCTGAAACAGGGAGAGGCGCTTTAATCGCTGCCGGCGCGAACGAGCAGATGAAATCCAGCAAAGGGGCCAACGCCGTCGTTGTGTTGGCCCTCGAAAACATTCGATACCCGACCCGCGAGCAAATCGGTCATCGCCTGGCCGGCATGATTTCTGTTCCAAGCAGTAGAACAGAACGGCACGTCGCCAGCGCCGCCCGTCACCCCGATTTAAGGCGATAGCCAGACGATGGCGTGCAAACCTGGATTGCGGAAGTTGCCACGCGAGTTAGCGTGGCCTCGCCTGGCGGCGTCCTTGACTACGCCTCCGGAATCAGGAACTTGTCACGGTTCTTGCCTAGCCAGGCTGGTGCACGACCGCGACCCGTCCAGGTAGCGCCGGTCTTCGGGTCCTGGTATTTAGGCGGCAGCGAAACCTTGATCTTTTCTGCAGGCGCCACGCTCGAGGCAGGACGGCCGCGACGTCGTTTTGGCGCGAGGTCTTCGGCGGTCAATTCGTACTGGGCCATCAAGGTCTGAATCTGCTCGATAACATCGGCAACTTCAGTGGCACGCACTTCCACAAGTTGTGCTTCGAGCTTTTCCTTCTCTGCCAGCAACTGCTTGTATGTGGCCATCGCCTTTCTCCAATTGGTTCCAATTCTCGGAATCGTACATTAATTATCACGATGGAGCATGTCTAGATCGTACTTTTTCCCGCACCATTGAATAATGGAAATGGATTTCTTCCTTCAGCTTGCTAGTCAGCATGTCGATCCACCTGGTGCAATCGCCCGGTCGGATATGGCCGCGGCACAAGGTGCAATTTGCATGCGTGGCTGAATTGCCAATTTGAATTGAGCACGTTGTCAGCCGCCGAGTTGGTGCGCCTTGAGGCGAAGGCAACATCACCGGGCGACGACATTCTCGCGGCGAGGCTGAATGCCGCGGTGATCGGCTTGGGATCTGGTTGGGATCGGCCAGACCCGACCGCTGCGAGAAACCCGCAGTACGCGAGTTCTGGCCGATGCGTGCCTCCCAGATATTCTCAAGGCAACCCAGTCCGAACCGTTGGACCTCGGCGGCAGAGAGGGGCGGCATCACCAAACGCGTGGGCCTGCTACAATCGGCACACTTTTTTTATGGCTGGGCACGATGGGTTTCGAACAACTGGCGGCACTGAAAGAACAACTGGCGAAGCAGGCGAAGTCCGCGCCGCAGGCCAAGGCACCACGCGTACGCCCCGCCGTGCCGGTCAAGCGATCCAAAGCTGTGGTTCCCGCGGATCGATCCAAACCCGTGGATCCGGTATTGCAGGCCATCGCGAAGCTGCAAAAGCGCTTCCCGGCAGCGTTTCCGAAGAACCCCGCGCCCAAGGTGCCGTTGAAAGTTGGCCTCTTCGAGGACCTGACCAAGCACGCTGAGGAGCTCGCCCTGGCAGAGCCCGCATTGCTCGACGCGCTCCGGACCTGGTGCCGCGGCACCCGATACTGGACCTGCCTGGCGGAAGGAGCGCCGCGCGTGGATCTGTCGGGCCAGGAGGCGGGACAGGTATCGCAGGCCGATGCGAAATGGGCGCAGCAGCTGCAAGCCCGTCGCGCAATGCGACCGGCGCAACACCCAGCGAAAGCCGCCAAGGCCAACTGAACGGCCAGCAAACAACCGCCGCGGGCGTGCCGGGTTCGCGCATGACCGCAAAAGAGCACCGGGAGTCGCCCGCATCCATGTGGGCGTCAGCCTCCCACGCTGCGTGCCGGGAGGCTTTGCCCGCATGGGTGGCATGCCTGCTCGAGCGTGGGGAAACTGCGCCTTCGGGACGACGAGCTTCGTCAAACTCGTACCGTCCGGCGCACCCAAAGCCACGCGCTCCAGATTCGCCCCCTCTACCGTTCTCCGCCTGGACAGGTTCTCCGCCTGGACAGCACGCCGACGGATGCACGCAATGCCTGGTGGCTTGGCCAATTGGCAACCTCGGCAACCCTCGGTAGCCCTCGGTCCTCCTGGCAGGCCACGACATCGTCACAGATGGACGAGAACAGGCGATTAATTGCGTTTTACTCCGCCCACCGACGTCTGGGCACTGAACTCACTCGCTGCCAGCGGCAGTACGGTTTCGCAGTCCGACTCCCTCCGAGAAGAGTGCGGCAAAAATGTGGCGCTTACGATAATCAGAAAAATGCGGAATTTTTAAACGTCCGCGAGCCGGATTAAACGAGCGGTGCGTGCCTTGACGACAGAATGAATGGGATAGTGGCTCACAGAGCACTACAACATCACTCCCGTACAAGACTTCCAGATCACTAGCGAGATCGGCCCCGTTCATCGCTCCGTCGGCAACGACAAAGGCCGCAAGAGATCTACCCGGCCGCCATACCGCGGTTTCGGCCTGGGGCAGACATATTGGGGATTAATTGCATTTCTCTTGCCGCAAGGATTCTGTCGCAGTCAGGACGCAGGTAAAGATGGACGCCGCAGAAACAGTTGACCCGGTATCCGGCGGGCGATTTCTGCAAACGGACTAGTTGCCCGAGGTAGGTCAGAAGCCGAAGCGCAACTATGCTCTCATAGCATGGCGGCCAAAGCCGCCGGGTCTGGGAGGAAGATATGCGCTTCGCGGCATTCCATGCATCGTACTTGTCGATGCTTCTGCTAGCTGGCTGCGGTGCCCGCGAGCAGTCGGCCGCCCCCGGGGGCGGCAAAGTTGCGGCATCGGGAAGCAGCGAAGCGGCCGTAACCACCGGACCGCAAGAAGCCCTCGAGAGGCCTGCGCCCGCAGGGCCTGGGCGATACGAGATCGCCATTAGTCCCCAGGGCCATGCGAGCCCCCTTCTCCTCGACACGCAAACGGGTCGGATCTGGCAATTGAGGGAGTTCTCAGGCCTGGAAGGCAAGCCAACGGCATGGCAGGAGATGACGATCATCGATGACAAGGCCGGGATGGGAATCACGACTGCCCAATTCCAGAAACTCTATCCCCCTCGCAATACCGCGCCGCCAAGAGAGATTGGCAGACACAAGAGATAAATATCGGCGCAGGCAACGGAACTGGCCACGCGAAACGCAATCACCAGTGACCGGCTATCCCGCCGGATTGCCTGGGGAAGAGCGCCGCGGGTGCATCGGTTGTCGGGCTGGTTTTTTTATAGCACCGGTCTCGCATTCCCTATCGCGTTTGTGCGCCGGGGGACGGTTGCGCCTATATTGGGAACATCCGCGTACGCGGTCGGGCGACGATTTTCCAGTCATTTCGCAATGGGGGTGTCGAGATGAAGATGAAACTGCTGGCCGCCGTCGGCGCTGCCATGGCAGCTACCGGTGCATACGCGCAGTCGACCGTAACGCTGTACGGCATCGTTGACGCGGGGATCGAGTACCAGAACAACCAGCCTGGGGGCAGCCACAGCGTCACCCGAATTACCTCCGGGAATATGTCCGGCAGCCGCTGGGGCTTGCGTGGCGTGGAGGACCTGGGTGGCGGACTGAAAGGGGTCTTCGTGCTGGAAAGCGGCTTCACGGTGGATGACGGCAAGTCGGCCCAGGGCGGGCGCTTGTTCGGCCGCCAGGCCTACGTCGGTGTGCAAAGCCCCTATGGCGGCGTGACCCTGGGCCGCCAACAGACGCCACTCTATGAATTCGGCCTGAAATATGACCCGATGGGCATCTCGACGAACTATTCGATCATTGCGCAGGATGCCAGCCTTACCAGTCCAACCCCGGCCTGGCGGCCTCCGGCGCCCTCAAGGATGCCAAGATCCGGCGCGCCACCGTGGCAAGCACCTACTCGTTCGGACCGGCCAAGATGTACGCAGGCTATCGCTGGGCCAAGGCGCTCGATGGCGCCACGCTGCCGGGCAACCTGGGAGCCAACAACCTTTCCAACCTGTACTGGCTGGGCCTGGGTTACAACCTGACGCCGGCATTCTCGCTGACCGGCGCAGCCTACTACCAGGACTTCAAGGGTACCGGTGCCGATCCGTGGCTGTTCGTCGCATCGGCTGACTACACCCTGTCGAAACGCACCGACGCTTATCTGAACCTGGCCTATGCGAAGAACAAGGACGGCTCCAATCTAGGCGTGACCTCGGGCGGTGCCGGTGCGATCGGGGGCACCGGCTTCGGTACGGTCAATGGCAGCGAGAACCAGTTCGGCGCGGTCCTCGGTATCCGGCACAGGTTCTGACTCGACGCGGTTGCAGACGAGCACGGGCGGCCGCGCGCCGCCCGGCCGCCCGGCCGCCCGGCGCCTGCCCTTCTTCCCCTTCCCGTGCCGGGCTGCCTGCCTGGGTGAGGCGTGAAGCGGATTCGGACAAAGGCAAAAGAAAAGGCGCCTCAAACTTCGAAGCGCCTGCGGGAGCCCGCCATCTTGCTGCATCGGACATCGACTGCCCAGGATCGCAATCGGACCCTGACAGGTTCAGCGAGCAGCGGGTACCGTCCGCGATACCCCGTTCAAGCCTGGCGACTCATCGCCAGATCGCGCGCACGACAGGGCGTGGCCATGAACCGGACGAATTCACTATGTCCCCTGCTGCTGGCGCGGCCAACCTCGCACCTTCCTGCGTCACGGTGACGCTGGCCGGCCGCTTCGGCGGCTCAGTGCGTTTCCTAAGTATAGGAGACAGCCTTCTCGCGATAAGCCTCGGGCCGGATGAATCCGTGCCGGATTCATCACGCGCAGCGGCACGCAAGAGCCCGCAATCTGCCAAGGTATGGAAGYCTCTGCGCTACCCGCTGAAAGCGATACCGAGATACCGGCACTGCGCGGTTTCCGTCACCTCCCTGCCGATCTATGCTTGTTTTAGAACATCAATGCGCACCCTGATGAATTGCGCAATCTACAGGCGGGAATCCATGAACGACGACCAGTCCTTATCGCGGCAGCAGGCCGAGACGCGCGAACCCGTCCTGGACGTTGTCGACCGCGTCTCGGAAATGTGCTTCGGCCTGTTCATGGCGCTGACCTTCGTCGGCGCGGTATCGACAACCACCGCGGGGCAGGACGCGGGCCAGACCATGCTGCGCACAGCCCTGGGCTGCAACCTGGCGTGGGGACTGGTCGACGCCGTCATGTTCCTGGTGCGCACGCTCGTCAACCGCGGCAGGCGCCTCGGACTCGTGCTGGCAGTGAGGCACGCACCGGATCCCGTACAGGGGGTGCAGGTCATCCGCAACACGTTGCCGAAGTTGATGAAGACGCTGGTTGCCGACGCGGAACTGGAGGCCATCCGGTCCCGCCTTGTCGCATCCGCAACGGTGCCCAACCGCCCCGCCCTTGATGCGCAAGACCTGCTCGGCGCGGTGCGCATCTTCTGCATCGTCGTGCTTTCCACGTTTCCGGTTGCCCTGCCGTTCGTGCTGCTGGACGACGTCGCGCAGGCCTTGATCCTCTCGCGCTTGCTGACGCTGGTCATGCTCTTCGGCGGCGGCGCGGCCCTCGGGCATTACGCGCGATTCGGCGCCCTGCGCACCGGCCTCGGCATGATGGCGCTCGGCGTGGCGCTGACCATGGCCATCATCGCGCTGGGTGGATGAGATGCGCGCACTGGCGATTGCCCTGGGCTTCGCCGCGTTGGTCCAGTACCGTTCAAGGCGGCGTCAGGCCGCATCCCGGCGCCACTATTGGCGAGCCTTTTGCATTGCCTTGCTGCGCTGCTCCTGAGCTTCCAGGAGCAGCCGGTAGGCCGCGTAGTACTTGTATATGTTCCGCACATAGGTGGTGGTTTCCAGCCCGATCTGTTCCGCCACCACGATCTCGACATTGTTGAACCACTTGTTCGGGTCCAGGCCCCGCTCTTCGGCGGCCTTGCGCATTTTCGCAATATTGCCAGGGCCGGCATTGTAGCTGGCGAAGGCAAATAACGGACGGTTGTTCTCGGTAAACCTGGCATCCGGGAAGTACCGCGTCATCAGTTGGTCCATGTACTTCGTACCGGCATGGATATTCGACTCGACGGTCCTGATGTCGCCCACGTTCAGGCTCTTGCCCGTGGATGGCATGATCTGCATGACGCCGATCGCGCCCACGCGACTGTGCGCTTCCTGGTTCAACTGCGACTCCTGAAAGCCCTGCGCCGCAAGCATCAACGGATCGAAGTCATATTGCTTGCCGTATTTTTCAAACAGGGCAAGCGCTTGCTGGAAGCGCTTGAGCTCGGCGGCCTCGGTGTTATTGGCAATCTGCTTGACCCGTTTCATGGCTTGTTTCAGCCGATAGTCGACCACCCCTTGCTTCTTCGCGTATTGAAGATAGAAGTCGCTGGCGACCTGCTGCAATTGCGGACTGTTCTTGCGCATAGCCCAGCCGATCACGGCATCGGAACGAACCGCGATGTCGTTGTGCACTTTCACCTTCGGCAGGATTTGCGCCCACATCGCGGCCTTCCAGTCATCCACGACCGCAATCTGGAGCAGGCCGGCATTGAGCATCTCGAGAACATCCTCATCCTCAAGCGCGTCGGGCAGCAGCGTCAGCTTGATGGGTGGCTTGCCCGCATCGCGCAGGCGTTTGTCGAGCGCGGTGAGGCTTTCGTAGTAACTGGACGCGCGCCGCACGTGGACAGTCTTGCCGGCAAGGTCCTCCAGCGTGGCAATCTGAGGCGACTTCGGTCCGGTCACGACCAGTTCGCGAACCGGCTTGCGGTCCCGTGGCGCAAAAAAATCCGCTTGCTTGAGCCGCTCGTCCGTCACGGTCAGGTTGCCCGCGGCGATGTCGCCAAGCCCCTGCGCCAGGCCGGGCAGCAAGCGATCCCGCGTGGTCGGAATGATGAAGATGGTGAGGGGACGTTTGCCCAGCCGGTCAGCGTAGGTCTTGTTCAGGTAGCGCTCGAAGTCGCGCATCAGTTCCGCGGTCAGGCCGCGTTCGCTACCTTTGTCGTTGAAATAGAGTGTGCGGCTATAGGGAACGAGGACGCGAATCATGCGCCGCTCAAGCATGGCGTCGAAGTCACCTTGCCACGGCTTGACCGCCAGGTTGAGCTGGCGGGCAGGTGCGGACGCAGCCGGCGCGGAGGCGCTTGCTGCCGGCACGGATGCGCTTGCGGCCGGCGGTCGCTGGTCAACTCCCTGCGCCCCCTGTGCGGCAAAGACAGCCAGGCAAAGTAGTCCAGCCAGCCAATGGAACAATGTGGACGGGCGCATGACGAGATCCTCCGCGCGCATCGGCGCAACGCCCCGGCTGGAAAATTTCGAGTGCTTTGCTCAATACACGGCAGCGCTCGCGATGCAATGCCAGATGCAAAGCGGCAACGCTGGACCTGTCATGCCAGCGTACCCGTGCTGCGGACAAAAGCGAAAGGTAGGCTGCCATTCGCCTCTGGGGCGACATCTAAAGTCTAGTGCATCGTACTTCGGCAAGAAGGCCGCAAATGCACCTGACGTGGCGAATCAGCCGGGCCGCGCCGCCCCCCGCAGCGCCTTGAAATACCATCCCCCCGGGACTTGAGGCGATGACAGCATCATCAACCCCGGCGGCTTCATGCCGGCGTCCGTCGCCTGGACGACCATGACGTTGCGCGCGCCATCCACCAGCCGAGGCAAGCCTGATGGAACGCAATCGCAATACCGCGAACGTCTTCCACGGTCGTCCAGCACTGTCCACCTTGGCGGCGGCATGAACTGTATCTGTGCGTTGCCTTGGGCTAAAGGTACAGTCCGTAATCGATCGGATTTGGCATATGGGCGCCGGCGGCAGTATCGGCTTGCTCCGTGATGAATTCTGATGTCCGCCGACGCCACAAGCACCTCGACCCAGGAGCAACCTTTAAGCGCGTCTCCTGCATTGACGACTCATGCTGTGTGAGGCCTTGCAAAGGACCTGCACGTATTTCCCCCGTCATCTCGCCACAGGGTTCCGGACAGGTATCCGCCAATGTCGGTAGTGGCTCTGCGCTCTTCTCGCACTGTCCGGATTGACTCGATCACCAGTGCGACGGCGCCCGCTGCCCTGGCGCGATAGTTGTCGCCCGGGTAGTCGTCCCACGGATGATCTCGGACGGCGCCAACCGGAATCCTCGCGATGTGCGGCGCCCAGGCAAGTATCCGGAGACGATCCCCCATGGAAATCACAATAGCTCGCTGTCAGTTTCAGGTCCGTCCTGTTCATGACATTTAAACGGGCCTGAAAGAAAGTGCAGAATGAAGATAAAACGCCAGGCAATTGACTTAGATACAATTTTGCCGCCGTTTCCGCGCTCCGAACAATGGCTGATGGAAGTGGCTGATGGGAAGACAACGCTAGCGTTCGATGATTGGTTTGTGATCAAGCTGGCTTCGGCAGAGGGCGAAGAAACCGGTACTGCGACGGACGTTGCCTGTGGTCGCACCATGACGTTCCACCAGGGCCCCGTCGAGTTTGAATTAACCCACGGTGCCTGCTACACGGCAACCCATCCGCAAAAGGGTGTTCGCCACTTCAAGTGCATCCTTGACGGCCACTACCCGATGATTTCGTTCTACCGCCCGGGTACCGCGCTTCGTTTCCCATGGATCACCATGGCGCGAGTCTTCGTGGCCGATGAGCTACGTTCATTGAAGCGAGCACCAGTTCCTGCATGGCCTTCGCAATACACGTAAGACAGGCTCCGGGCAGCCGTTTGCCACGCAGCATTACGCCAAGAGGCATTGGCGGAGCACACCAGCCAGTTGCCGCCGCATTTACCTAGCCAGGGCTGCGACCCTGGCGCTGACCTCGCTCAACGCCGATTGGAACAGTTGATGGCGATGCGACGAGCGCCGTTAGAAGAACTGGCGAAGCCTGGGTGTTCCCCGCGCACTTGGCGCATAGGCATCGCCGGGCCCGGAACTGTGATGTCGGAGTCGGCGGGGCACTGTATCCTCCGCCGCCCGTGCCCCTCTCCTACCATGGCTTCCATGGTTCACCGACATCGGTCTCCGGATTGCCGGCAACGACGACATGGACCATCTCAAGTGTTTTCCAACCGACTTATAGAGAGAGATCCATCATGCAAAGCCGTTCCGTCGCCACCGTCCTGCAAGCCCTGATCCTCGCAGCGAGCGCCGTCACTGCACTGCACGTGCAGACTGCCAGCGCCAGCACCGTGAACGAAGCGCGCAATGTGTACACCGATGGCGCACGCGGCGTACAGGAACCGCGCAGCGTCTACACCGACGGTGCCCGCGGCGCGCTCGAATCGCGTTCGCCCTACACCGACGGCGCAGACAGCAAGGGCGCTTCATTCACGCTGGCCGGCATGGATCGCACCGGCGTGTCCGCGCCCCCCGATGGCGCCGCCTGATGTTGCGCGCCCATCGGCAACCGCGGCCCGGCATCCCAATGGAAATCAGCGTTGGGCGACAAGACGGCGGTTGAAACCTGTCCAATCAAGGTTGAGGACCAACTCCTTGGCGCCAGAGTCGGGATCGTCGACATCAAAGTAGCGGATGGAAGAGGAATCTACCTGTGGGGCGCCGTCCCGATATGCGATGAATAGCCGGAAGATGGCGGCCAGCTTGCCATAGCGTAGAAACGCCTTGACGAGCTCGCGGAAAAACTCGACATCGGTTTCCGGGAGGACGGCGAGGGCCGACTCGAGCCGCGTGACATGTGGGTTACGCTGGTGGGCGAATCCGAAAGACGCAGAAGTGGCCGGCGCGAGCACGTAATAGCACAAGCCTTCGCCGTAAGGCTTGGGGAACGGGAACCGAATCGTGAAATTGCCTGCGTTGGTATAGGTGGGCCGCGTCTGCATCTGCTTGTGTTGGGCTGGCAAGATATTTGAGATGATCCTCATCCGCGTGGTCTGCACGGGACAGGGCTGCTCTCATTTGTTGTGACGTCGCAGATCGAGGAGTGCGCAGCTGGGCCAGCCTGCCTGTAGTACGCGGAACATCGCGATGAAATACCGATAAATGATTGCCTTACGGCGCTTATGCCAAAACCTTGGGTCACAGGCAGCCCCCACCGAGACCGCGTATTTAATCTGGTTGTATCAAGTTCGCGTGCTTTAGCGATATTGGGTGAATCACGATGAGCGCAGACGTCGGCTATCCGCCTTTGGCGTGATTGCGCTTCCTCACCCTATCGGCAACAGATCATCATGCGATAACCCCTCGAAGTGGGGGGGTGCGCTTCAAGGAGCGAGTATGGTATCGGCGCACCGTCCGTTGCACGGTACCGCGTACGATCAAGATGGCCGTGGGTCCCGTCCGTGCCAGCCTCAGCCTTCACCCAGAAGCCGTACCGCAGGGTCGACAGGGCAAATCCTGACCACCTCCCCCGCGAATCAGTCCACGCGTCAATGTCCAATCCCGCGATGGCTGAACCCGATCAGACGACCCCGGCATTCACGAATGGCAGGAAACGTACCCGACTGGCCTCTTCGATTCCAACCATGACATTCCGATTAAAGTTTTCATGTGGCAAGCCGTTGACATTGGATATTCGATTCGCGTGGAATTAAATTGTCTTTCTCCTTCAATGATCACCCGGCTAGCCGTGCGCAGTCCTGTGAATTTCCAGGTTCCAGCACGAACGGAGAGTCGCCTGTCATTGAGTGGTTGCTTCATGACGATCAGGTGATGCGGGAATGCTTCCGACACGCCACCAGTATCTTGAAAGCGGTGACCGGCGCATCGATTGCTGCGATCTTGTTGCTGGACGCCGAGCATCAGCACTATCGCGCGGAGATCGGCCTGTCCGTTTTGCCAATACCTCGCAGGCAGTCGCTATGCAACTACGCCGTACAGAATGACGCGCTTTTTGTCGTCGAAGATGCCGGCGCGGACCCTCGCTTCGCCCACTGCGCACTCGTGCGGAACGCGCCTTTTGTACGGTTCTATGCGGCCATCCCGCTGCGGGGACCTGACGGCGAGATCGTGGGAGCCTTGTGTGCCATGGATGCGGCACCCGGCCGCATGACCGCCGCGCAAGCCGATGTCTTTCGCCATCTGCGCGCGATGATCGAGAACGATCTGAAGCTGCGAAGCGCGAATGCAACCGACCCGGGCACGCAATTGTTCAACCGGCGCTTCATGCTCGAAAGCATTCGCCGAAAGTGGGATGAGGCAGCAGACGGCGATGAGATGGGTGCAGTGATGGTCGATATCGACTGGTTCAAGCAATACAACGATACCTATGGGCATCAGGCTGGCGACGCGTGTCTGCGCCGGGTGGCTTCGGTCCTGCAGTCAATCGCTGATGAGCACCAGATGATTGCAGGGCGTCTGGGCGGTGAAGAGTTTGGGCTTCTGCTCTGCCGCCTGCCACCGCCGGCCCTGGAGGCGGCACTGGAAAAGCTGCGCGCCGGTGTAGCTCGCCTCGCGATTGCCCACCGCCGCTCCCCGGCCGGCGTGGTGACCGTCAGTGTCGGCGCGGCGGTGAGGCGCCGACTAGGCAGCACGGATTCCGCGCACCAGACAACGTTCGCGGCCGCCGATCGCGCGTTGTACAGAGCCAAGAACAACGGGCGCAATAGAGTCGTGATTCTCTAGCCAGTCCGAGGCGACCGCTCGACGCGCAACGCGAGGACGGCGTATTTGCGAGGTAGCTTCTGTCTATAATCACGCCTCGAATCGCCTGCAGATGGATTGCCATTCATGCCTGTCCCAGCCTCCGTCCCTGCCCTGCCCCTCGCCACGCTGCCGGCATCGCCGCTGGAACAACTCGCCCTGCCTCCCGCGCTATCGGGCGCCGACGGCAGCAACCGTGCCCGTGGCGGCGTCCCGCAGATCGCCGCGCAGGATGACGTGGCTGCCGTGGCTGCCTGGCTGGCGCGCTACAGCGGCACCCCCGCCACGCTGCAAAGCTACCGGCGCGAGGCCGAACGATTGCTGCTATGGGCAGTGATGCAGCATGGCAAGCCGCTGTCATCGCTGACGCATGAGGATCTGCTGGTGTACGAGCGCTTCCTGGCCGACCCGCAGCCGGCTGCTCGCTGGGTGATGACGTCGCGCAAGAAACTGGCGCGCGACGCGCCCGACTGGCGGCCTTTCGCCGGCGCGCTCTCCCCGGCCAGCGTGCGGCACGCGCTGGTGATCATCAACGCGCTGTTTGCCTGGCTGGTCGAAGCCGGCTACCTGGCCGGCAACCCGCTCTCGCTGGCACGCCGGCGGCGCGGCCATGCCAAGCCCCGGATCACGCGCTACCTGAGCCACGAACTGTGGCAAGCGGTAAAGGACACCATCGAAAGCATGCCGGCGCAAACCGAACGCGAGCGCCAGCACGCGGCGCGCTGCCGCTGGCTGCTGACGGTGCTGTACCTGGGGGGCCTGCGCGCGGCCGAGGTGGCCGACACTACCATGGGGGCGTTCTTCAGCAGGCGCGATGCGCACGGCGTCGAGCGCTGGTGGCTGGAAGTGACCGGCAAGGGCGGCAAGACGCGGCTGGTGCCTGCCACCGATGAGCTGATCGCGGAGCTGGCGCGCTACCGGCGCGCCTGCGGCCTGCCGCCCAGCCCGCTGCCAGGCGAGGCGCGGCCGCTTGTGCTGCCGGTGACCGGGCAGGCGCGCGCACCGCGCCCGCTATCGCGCGGCGCGCTGCACCTGGTGCTCAAGGAAGTGTTTGCACTGGCGGCGCAACGCCTGCGCACGCGCGGGCCCGAATGGGAAAGCCGCGCCGACCTGCTGGCCAGCGCCTCGGCGCACTGGCTGCGCCACACGGCTGGCTCGCATATGACCGATGGCCAGGTAGACCTGCGCTTCGTGCGCGACAACCTTGGCCATGCCTCGATCGCCACCACCAGCGGTTACCTGCATACCGAGGACGATGCGCGCCACCGCGCGACGGAGGCAGCCCACCGCATTGCGTGGACGGCGACGCCGCCGGATGCTTCGGACTAGGCCTGCCTCAGCCGCCCAGTTCCCCCACCGCCCGCCACGCCTGCTCGATTGCCGCCGTCATCGAAGGGCTGCCGGCGCTGTCGCTATTGGCGATGACCACATTGCCCGCGGCGGCGCGCGCGCGGTTCAGCGTGGCCTGCGCGGCGGCCTGGTCTTCGTATAGGCTGTTGGGCATGTAGCTGTAGCCGTGCGCCCAGCGGTTGACGGTGATGCCGCGGATAACGTCGCCGGACCGGAATCCGCCTCCCGCCAGCATGCGGTCGAGCTGGCCGCGGATGCCGGCTTCGAGCGCGTCGAACGGCGTGCCGAGGAGGAAGGCGCGCCCGGCGCGGAAGCGATCACGGGCCTGCATGCCGCTGTCGGGCACGGTGGGCACGTAGAGCATATGCAGCACCACGGGGTCGGACGGGCGCGCGCCGGCCGGGGTTTCCAGCCACAGGTCGGTGTAGGCCATGGCGGGCGCATGGATCCGGCGCGCCTTGAGCGCGGCAAAGGCCTGCCAGTTGTCGAGCGCCACCTTGCTGTAGACCACGGGTGCCTTCACATCCGAGCGCAGGGCCTGCTTCTGGGCTTCGGGCAGGCTGGGCATGATGAACGGGATCATCATGTTGTAGCCGGCCAGCACCACGTGCGCGGCTTCCACGCGGTGGAGGTTGCCGTTCCAGCCGTAGGTGACGCGCGTGATGCGCTGGTCAGGTTCGATGGCGATGGCGGTGCTGTTCAGGCGCACCCGGACCGTGGCGTCGTCGGTGTCGAGCCGGCTGTAGTCGAAGGCCGCCGTGCCGATGGCCTCGGGGCCCGCCCCCCTGGCGACGCCAGGGACCAGGCTCTGCACCAGCAGGCGTGCCAGCGAGGCGTTGCCATCAGGGAACCACAACGTGGAGGCGGCCGATTTGCCCAGACGCGGATCGAGGCTGGCCGGCGGCATGTTCTTGCCGCCCGGCAGGCCGATGCCGAGCGCGTCGAACACGGAGATGCCGTCCGCGTCGAGCGCGTAGGCGTCGTTGCTGCGGCTGCGGAAAAAGCGCTGGCCATCCAGGCCGAGGCCCGCCTTGTCGCGCAGGAAGACGGCGTACGGGGTGCGCTTGAGATAGGCCAGCCGCTCGGCATCGCTCATGCCGGGCAGGAAATCCGTGCCGCCATCGGCCAGGCGCGCCAGCGCGGCGCGCTCCTGCGGCGGCAGCGGCGCCTTGTCGAGGAAGGTCTTGAGCGCATCTGCGGAGGGCGGCTGCGCGCGCCCCGCGTTGCGCGCGTCGATGAGCTCGGCGAAGGGATCCCCGGCCACCAGTTGCTCGCGGCCAAAATGCTCGGCGTCGAAGAACACCGCACGGCCCATGCCGAGGTCACGGTAGGGATCGCGCGCCACCGGCGGCGGGCGCTTCGTCTCGACGCCAAGGCCAGCCAGCAGCGTGGCAACGGCGCGGCTATCCAGCGCGGTCGAGGGCATCTCGGCGCTGCCGCCATAGGTAACCAGCTTCCGCCCACGCACGGTGAACTCGTTGCGCTTGGCATGGCCGCCGAAATCGTCGTGGTTGTCGAGGATCAGTATGCGCTTGCCGGCGCCGAAGCGGCGCTGGTAGAACCACGCGGCCGCCAGCCCGCTGAGCCCGCCGCCCACCACCACCAGGTCGAACACTTCGCGCGCGAGCACGCCGGGGTATTTGGCGCCCTCGCGCGCCAGGCTGTGCGCCAGCGTATAGGTGCCGGCATGGTTGCCGCGCAGCCCCGTGAGTGCCGGCGGATAGACCGCGCCGCGCTCGGCGGCCTGCAGCAACTGGGCGGGCGCCAGGCCAGCGGCGATGGTCAGCGCGGCGCCGTTGAGGAAATCCCTGCGCGTAATGGTCATGTCGGGGTCGGGGTCATGTCGGGGTCGGGGTCATGCCGGTCTTTTGCTCTTCGCGTGCCCGGGCGTGGCGCGGGCTCAGCGCCCGCTCATCGCTTCCTTGTGGCGGCCGAGTTCGGCGCGCCGCGCGGCCACCGTTGCCTCGCTGACCGGGCTGGCGTTGTTGCCCCAGCCGCCGCGGATGAAGGTCAGGACGTTGGCCAGTTCCTGGTTGTCCAGCGTCCAGCCGTAGCCGGGCATGTGGTAGTCGGTGGCGGCCGTGCCCACCTGGGCCGTGACGGCGCCGTCGAGCAGCAGGCTGGCCAGCGCCGACGGGTCCGGGTCCATCACGGTGGGATTGCCCGCCAGCGGCGGGAACACCCGCGCGAAGCCCTTGCCGCCCGCACCGTGACAGGGCATGCAGAACTCCGCGTACTGGCGCGCTCCCGCGGTATCGAAGCGGCCCTGGGCGAGGCGGTCGGCAGTGCCGGCATCGTAGCGGTATGGCGCTTCGTCGCGCGCGCCGGGGATGGACTTGAGGTAGGTCGCCACCGCGTCGAGATCGGGCCGGCTCATGAACTGCGTCGACGACGCGATCACCTCGGACATTGGCCCGAACGAGGTGGCGTGCGCGTTGCGCCCGGTATGCAGGTACTCGGCGATTTCCTCGCGCGACCAGCCGCCCAGCCCGGTGCGCGGATCGCCGCGCAGGCTGGTCGAGGCCCAGCCGTCCACGCTGGCGCCGGCCAGGAAATGCCGGCTGCGCTCGTCGAGCCCGCGTTCAGCCATCAGCGTGCCGCGCGGCGTGTGGCAGGCACCGCAGTGGGCCACGGCCTGGACCAGGTAGGCGCCGCGCTGCCAGTCGGCGCTCTGGCCGGTGCCGGTGTGCACCGGCCCGCTCTCCAGGAACAGCCAGTTCCAGATACGCAGCAGCCAGCGCATATTGAATGGCCAGCGCATATCGGGCTCGGCGGTTTCGCTGCGCACCGGCTTCACCTCGGCGCGCAGGTAGGCATAGAGCGCCTGCACGTCGGGCTCATCGAGCCTGGCGTAGGACGGATAAGGCATGGCCGGGTAAAGCCGCTTGCCATGTTTCGCCACGCCCTGGCGCAGTGCGCGATCGAATTCCTGCAGGCTATAGGCGCCGATGCCGGTATCGGGCTCGGGCGTGATGTTGGTGGAGWAGAYGGTGCCCACCCCGGTGCGCAGCGGCAGCCCGCCGGCAAACGGCGCACCGCCGGGGCTGGTGTGGCACGCCGCGCAGTTGGCGACCTTGGCCAGGTAGCGGCCGCGCTCGATCTTCGCGGTGTCCGCCGGCTGGGCGGCGGCGAGCGGCGCCAGGCCCGCGCACGATGCCAGCAGCAGCATGGCGCCGAGGGCACGGCGAACGTTCTTGCGCAGGCCGCCGGCCAGCAAGCTGATGTCGCTGATGTAACCGTTGGCAGCGGCGGGCCGCCCGGGGATGAGGCTCATGTCGTCATGTATCGTTGTCCGCACCATTRCACACGGCGCGCTTGCCGGCAGGCCAACGCAGCACAGCCCGCACGCGGCGGGCAAGTCTGTGCGCTGGCCGCGCGACCGGGCACGAAACCCACGCGCTCAGCCGTGCGTCACCGCCCAGTGCGCCAGCGTGAGCAACAGCAGCACCAGCCCGGCCGCCAGCACCACGCCGGTCAGGATCAGCGGCACCGGCCGCACCGCCTGCAAGTCGCGCATATGCTCCTCGCCACGGCGCAGGCCGAGGAATCCCCACAACACGGTGGTCACCAATCTCAAGGGGTTCATTTTGCTTTTCCTTCCTTGTACGTCCGGCCGCCGAGGGGAGATCCGGGTGCAAATCCTTTACGGGTTGGAACGGATTATGGCTGTTGCCGGCAAGCAATAACAGCATCAGATCTGCGATAATTTTGCGTATCAGTTTTGACAGCCCGCCGGACCACCCGGCTGTTGCCCAACCCATGAAGCGCTACGAAGAACTGGCGGAGACGCTGGCCAGGGACATCCGCAACGGCAATTTGCCGCCCGGCACCAAGATGCCGTCGATCCGCAAGACGGTGGCGCAGTACGCCGTGAGTCCGGCCACCGCCTTCCAGGCCTATTACCGGCTGGAAGAGCGTGGGCTGGTACGGGCGCGCGAGCGCTCGGGCTACTACGTGACCGGCCCGGTCGGACGCACGCTGCCGTTGCCGCAGACCGCGGTGCGGCGCACGCACCAGGTCTCCACCGACGTGGATATCTCCAAGCTGGTGTTCTCCGTGCTGGACGCCGCCCGCGATCCGCAACTGATCCAGCTTGGCTCGGCCTTCCCGTCGCCCGAGCTGTTTCCGTGGGAGCGGCTGGGCAAGTCGCTGGCGCGCGCCGGCCGTGAGCTCGATCCGTGGTATTCGGTCAACGACATGCCGGCCGGGCATCTGGCGCTGCGCCAGCAGATCGGGCTGCGCTACCTCGGCGCGGSCGCGCCCCAGCCGACCGAGGAGATTATCGTCACCAGCGGTGCGCTGGAGGCGCTCAACCTGTGCCTCATGGCGGTGACCCAGCCCGGCGACGTGGTGGCCATCGAATCGCCAGGCTTCTACGCCTCGCTGCAGGCGCTGGAGCGCMTGCGCCTGCGCGCGGTGGAGATCCCCGTGGACCCGAGCGAAGGCATCGATCTCGAGGCGCTGGAAAATGCCCTCGAGCGCCACCCCATCAAGGCCTGCTGGTTCATGACACAGTTCCAGAACCCGCTTGGGGCCAGCATGTCCGAAGCACGCAAGCAGGCGCTGGTGACGCTGCTGGCACGCCACCGCGTGCCGCTGATCGAGGACGATGTGTATGGCGAGCTGTACTTCGGCAACCGCTGTCCGCTGCCCGCCAAGGCCTTCGACCAGGAAGGCCTGGTGATGCATTGCAGCTCCTTCTCCAAGACGCTGGCGCCGGGTTTCCGCGTGGGCTGGGTGGCGCCGGGACGCTACGGCGATATCATCCAGCGGCTGCGCCTGATGACCACGCTGTCGGCCGGCGTGCCGACCCAGGTGGCGCTGGCGGAATACCTGCAGAACGGCGGCTACGACAAGCACCTGCGGCGCCTGCGCCATGTGCTGGAAATACAGCAAGGCCAGCTGATCGCGGCGATCGGCCGGCACTTTCCGGAATCGGTGCGGGTCTCGCAGCCGGACGGCGGCTACTTCCTCTGGGTCGAGTTTCCCGAGGGCTTCGACGCACTCGCCCTGCACCGCGCGGCGCTGGAGCACGGCATCGGCATCGCGCCGGGGCCGATCTTCTCGGCGCGGCAGGGCTACCGGAACTGCATCCGGCTGAACTACGGCCATCTCTGGAGCGATGCGGTGGAGAACGCGGTGGCGACGCTCGGCGCGCTGGCCAAGGCCCAGCTTCAGCTTCAGCGATAGCGCTGCTCAGTGCCTGCTGCCGGTGCGTCCGTGCCGGCCCAGGTACCACTCCGCCAGCTCGAAGCCGCCCTGCACCACCAGCGCCAGCACGGCGGCCGGGATCGCACCGGCCATCAGCAGCCTGTCGTCGTTCAGCGCCAGCCCCGTGACGATGCGCTCGCCGTAGCCGCCGGCGCCGACAAAGGCCGCAATGGTGGCCGTGCCCACGCTGATGATGGTGGCGGTCTTGACGCCGGCCAGCAGCACCGGCATCGACAGCGGCAGCTCTACATAGCGCAGCACCTGGCCGGGCCGCAAGCCCAGCGCGCGCGCCGCGTCGCGCATGCCGGCGGGCACCTGGCGCAGGCCGGTCAGCGTATTGCGCACGATGGGCAGCAGCGCATAGAGGAACAGCGCCACCAGCGCAGGCCATACGCCGATGCGCCCCATCAGCGGGATCAGCATCGCCAGCAAGGCCAGCGACGGCACCGTCTGCAGCACGCTGACCAGCGCCAGCACCGCCTGCCCCGGCCGCGGCCGGCGCGCCGCCACGATGCCCAGCGGCACGCCCAGCAAGGTGGCCGCGCCCACCGCGCCGAGCACCAGCCCCAGATGGCGCCATGTCAGGTTCAGCGTGTCGCGGCTGAACAGTGTGCCGGCGAGCCCGGCGCGCGCGCCCGCCGCCGTCTCGCCCGCCTCCACGCCGCCGATGCCGCGCGCCAGGAAATTGCGCGCCACGGTGACGAACGAGTTTCCGTCCAGTTCGGCGGCCGCGTTCATGGCGATCATGTCCGCCGTGCTGATCTTGCCGGCCAGCCCTTCGAGCGCCTGCCAGGCACCGGGAAATCGTTGCGGCACGTCGCGCCGGTAGAGCACCACGGCGTCATAGCGCGGGAAATAGTGACGATCGTCGGCCAGCACGCGCAGCCCGTACTTGCGGATCTTGGCGTCGGTGGAATAAATGTCGATCGCGTCGACCTGTCCGCTGGCCAGCGCCTCGTAGGCCACGCCGTGGTCCAGCCCGAGCGGCCGCTGCCGCAGGCCGTAGCGCCGGGCCAGGCCGGGCCAGCCGTCCGCGCGGCCCAGGAACTCGTGCGACAACCCCAGGCGGAGATCGGGATGCGCGGCCAGGTCATCCAGCGTCGCCAGCCCGAGCCGGCCCGCCTTCGCGCCTGCCATGGCCACCGCGTAGGTATTCTCGAAGCCGAACGCGATGCCCGCCGCCAAGCCGAGCGGCGCCAGACCCTGGTTGATCTGCTCGAGGCTGGCGCCGGCCGGCAGCCTGAGGATTTCGCTGGCGATGGTGCCGGTGTAGTCCGGGTAGAGGTCGATGCTGCCGCTCTTGAGCGCCTCGAACACGATCGCCGTGTTGCCCAGGCCAGGCGTGTTCTCCGTGCTGGCGTGGGCGGCCGCGGTCTGGCTGAGGATCTCGCCGAGGATATAGGACTCGGTGAAGCGCTTGGAGCCAACCCGCAGCGTATCGGCGCGCACCGGCGCCAACAATGCCAGCCACGCCAGCGCCCAGCACAAGGCCAGCGCCAGCCGGGGCCGCAATGGATACCGGCGGGCGAAACAAGGTTGCGGTGTCGAAGGCAGGCTTTCCATGAGCGGCGGCATGCGGATGGCGACGTCGGTTGATCGCATGATACGTGCTCGCCCCATGCGGCGCCTCGGCCATCTGTCGTAGCACGAAGGAATGCAAAAATAGTATTTGCAATCAGAATACTTAACGATGGAGAATGCTAAAACCACATACATCGTGCCAAACCATGGAAATCCGGCAGCTGGAAGCCTTCGCGGCAGTCATCACCAGCGGCAGCATCACGGCTGCTGGCCGCCTGCTGGGCCGCTCGCAGCCTGTCATCACGCGGCTGATCCAGGAACTGGAGGCCGAGATCGGCTTTGCGCTGTTCGTGCGCAGCGGGCCGCGCGTGACGCCGACCGAGCGTGGTTTCCTGCTGTACGAGGACGTGGAACATGCGCTGGTGGGCCTGAAGCAGATCCGTGCCCGGGCCGACGAGATCGCCCGCGACGCGAACCGGCCGCTGCATATCGCCGCCACGCCGGCGCTGGCGGCCGGGCTGCTGCCGCTGGCGCTCGCCGGGCGCCTGCCGGATCACGCCGTGGGCCAGGCCATGGGCCAGGCCGCAAACCAGGCCGGCCATCCCGCGCACGGTACGTATGGCGCGCATGGCGTAGCGGGCCAGTCCAGCCAGATCCATATCGATAGCCTGTTCCCCGAGAAGGTCGTGCATGCGGTGCTGACCGGCGCCGCCGAGATCGGCGTCACCAGCCTGCCGCTGGAGCATCGCGGCGTGACCGTGCACTGGATCGGACAGGCCGCCTGCGTGGCCGCGGTGCGCGCCGACGATCCGCTCGCCGCGCTGGCTGCGATTCCACTGTCGGCCTGCAGCGGCCGGCGCATCATCACCATGCACAACCCTTACCGGCTGCGCCGCCGCGTGGACGAAGGCTTTGCCCGCGCCGGGGTGACACCGGCCGCACTGATCAATACCAATTCGTCCTTCAATGCGCTGACCTCGGTGCGTGCCGGCCTGGGCATTGCCGTGCTGGAGCCGGTTACCGCGCGCGGCGTGCCGCTGGCCGACATCGTGGTGCGCCCGATCGATACCGACATTCCCTTTTACTTCGGCGTGATCACGCCCCAGGGCCGCCCGGCCAGCGCGGCGGTGCTGGCGCTGATCGACGCCCTGGCCGATGCAGCCCGCGCGCTGCTTCCCGACTTCACGCAGCGCGGCCCCGAAGAGCATAGCGCGCTGCTGCAAGCGCTCTATGGCCCCGCCGACGACGCGCACGCCTCCCAAGATACGGAAACGAACGAATCATGACCCTGACTGCCGACATCACCCCGGCCCGGCCGGCCGCCGCCGGCGCCGCCCAAGGCCTGGCCGCACTGGAAGCACGCCTACGTCAGGACCTGGCCTGGCTTGAGCTGCCCGCCAAAGCGTGGGTTCCCGCGCGCACGCATCAGGGCCAGCCGGTGCTCGACGTGGCGGTGGTCGGCGGCGGCATGGCAGGCATGGCCGCGGCCGCCACGCTCAAGCACCTCGGCATCGCGGTGCGCATCTTCGACCGCTCGCCCGAAGGCTTCGAAGGCCCGTGGGCCACCACCGCGCGCATGGAGACGCTGCGCTCGCCCAAGCAGCTCACCGGCCCCGCGCTCGGCCTGCCCGCGCTGACCTTCCGCGCCTGGTTCGAAGCGCAGTTCGGCACGCCGGCCTGGGAGGCGCTGGACAAGATCCCGCGCCTGCAATGGATGGACTACCTGCGCTGGTACCGCCGCGTGCTCGAACTCGATATCCGCAACGCGCACACCGTGGCGCGCGTGCTGCCGCGCGCCGACGGGCTGGTGGCGCTGGAAATGCGCACCCCTGACGGCATGCAGACCGTGCTGGCGCGCCGCGTGGTGCTGGCCACCGGCCGCGACGGCCTCGGCGGCGCCTATGTGCCACCCTTCGCGCAAGCGCTGCCGCGCGCGAGCTGGGCGCATTCCAGCGACGAATTCGACTACGGCACGCTGCGCGGCAAGCGCGTGGGCGTGATAGGCGCCGGCGCATCCGCCATGGACAGCGCCGCCACCGCGCTGGAAGCGGGCGCGGCCAGCGTGGACCTGCTGATCCGCCGCGCCGACATCCCCCGCGTGAACAAAGGCAAAGGCGCCGGCAACGCAGGCATGACGCATGGCTATCCGGGGCTGCCCGACGAATGGAAATGGCGCATCCGCCATTACATCAACGTGCAGCAGGTACCGCCGCCGCGCGGCAGCACCCAGCGGGTGTCGCGCCACGCGAACGCGCGCTTCAACCTCGGCTGCGCGATCGGGCGCATCGAGCAGGCCGGCGACACCTTGCGCGTCCATACGTCCAGGGGCGTGTTCGAGCTGGACTTCCTGGTGTTCTCCACGGGCTTTCGCATCGCGCTCGAGAGCCGCGACGAGTTCGCCGCCTTCGCCCCGCATATCCGCTACTGGCGCGACCGCTACGCGCCGCGCGCGGGGCAGGAAGACCAGGAACTGTCGGACTCGCCGGACCTCGGCCCCGCCTTCGAATTCCTGGAGACGACGCCGGGCGCCTGCCCGGGGCTGTCGCGCATCCACTGCTTCAACTACCCCGCGGCACTGACGCACGGCACCGTGTCGGGCGACATCCCGGCCATCAGCGATGGCGCCAGGCGGCTCGGCCAGGGCATTGCCGCGCTGCTCTACCAGGAAGACGTCGAGACGCACTACGCCAATCTGGAGGCGTTTGCCGAGCCCGAGGTCTTCGGCGACGAATGGGTGGCCGCCGACCCGCCGCCAGCGCGCTGATCCCGCCATCCGGACCAACCGATTCCCGAGCCAGAACGAAACCGTCAACCGAACCGAGACGAAGACAAGGTCATGACCCAAGCCAACCCCAATCCCGACGTGGTCGACCGCGTGGCCGGCATCGCGGCCGGCTCCGCCACGCATGCGCTGCGCCACCAGCGCGACAAGGTAGCAGCCGCCACCCAGGGCAGCTACGATGCCCTGTTCGATCCCGCCCTGCCCGGCCTCCCGCTGGCCGAGCGCCTGCTGGTCGCGCTCTATGCGGCACGCCTCACGCCCTCGCCGGAACTGGCCGCGCACTACCGCCAGCGCCTGGAGGCAGCCGGCGCCGACGCCGCACTGATCGAAGCCGCCGGACATGGTGATCCAGCCACGCTGGCCGACGCGCGCCTGCGCGCCATGCTGGCCTTCACCCGCACCTTGATCGAGAACCCGGTGGCCGGCGACGAAGCCGCGCTCAGGACGCTGCCCGCGGCGGGCCTGTCCACGCCGGACGTGGTGACGCTGGCGCAGCTGATCGCATTCCTGTCCTACCAGGTGCGGCTGGTGGCCGGCCTGAAGGCCCTCAAGACCCTGCAAGCCGAGGAGAACGCAGCATGAGCGCGCCCGCCAACTTGTCCGCCAACTTGCCCGCCAACGCACCCATCAAGGCCCACGGCTTCACCAACGAAGTGCTCGACTGGAAGGCATGGCTGGRTGTGGCCCGGCTGGACCAGGCCACGCCCGCACAGATCGCGGTGCTGGAGGAAAGCCACCCCAAGGCCAAGGTATCCGACTACTACCTGTTCCTGGTGCACCAGCCCGAGATCCTGCGCCAGCGCTCCACCGCCTTCAACGCCATCATGTACGCCCCCGGCGGCATGGCGCGCGCCGAGCGCGAGCTGGCCAGCACGGTGGTGTCGCGCGTCAACGGCTGCGTGTACTGTGCCTCGGTCCATGCCCAGCGCTTCGAGCAACTGGCCAAGCGCAACGACGTGATCGCCCAGGTGTTCGAAGACCCGCGCGGCGCCGGCACCACCGCGCGCGAGCAGGCCATCGCGAAGTTCTCCATCGAACTGACCGAGCAGCCCGACGAAGTCAGTGCCGACAGCCTGCGCGCGTTGCGCGAAGTGGGCGTAAGCGACGCCGAGATCCTGGACCTGATCCACTCGATCGCCATCTTCGCGTGGGCCAACCGCCTGATGCTGAACCTGGGCGAGCCGGTGTTCCCGGCGCCGCAAGCCGCCTAGGCTGGCCGGGGGCGGGCACGCGCTGCCCGCCTGCCAACATGGCGCGCGCAAACTGCATGCCCGCCAGCAGGCGCCGCCGCGCCGCCCAGGTGCGCGAGCGCCGCCACGCAAGCAACGCCCGTCCCGCCAGCCCAGGCGCCATGGGGGTTGCGCGCCCTGCGCCGCGCCGCGCTAGCACAGCGCGCCGGCAGCCACAAACGCATATCCGAGTAAGCATCTACGCAAATATTCGTGGGAAGACCGCGGGGTGCCATGCTGCAATGCACGCATGGTTTTTCCTGCCCAGACTCCCCGATCCGATGCCACCCCGGCCGCCAGCATAGCCGCGCCGCTGCTCGCCGTGCGCGGGCTCGATGTGCACTTTCCCGGCAAGCACGCCGTGCAGGGACTCGACCTGCAGCTCGCCGCCGGCGAGATGCTGGCGCTGGTGGGCGAGTCCGGCTGCGGCAAGTCGAGCGCCGCGCTGGCGCTGATGGGCCTGCTGCCCGCCTATGCGCGCAGCACCGGCAGCGTGCGCCTGGACGGCCGCGAACTGATCGGCCTGGGCGAGCGCGCGCTGAGCGCCGAGCGCGGGCGCAGCGTGTCGATGATCTTCCAGGAACCGATGACCTCGCTGAACCCGGTGCTCAGCGTGGGCCAGCAGGTAGCCGAGGCCATCACCCTGCACCAGCCGCTGTCGCGCCGTRCCGCGCGTTCGCGCGCCATCGAGCTGCTTGAACTGGTGCGCCTGCCCGAACCCGCGCGGCGCTTCGACGCCTATCCGCACGAATTCTCCGGCGGCCAGCGCCAGCGCGTGATGATTGCCATGGCGGTGGCCTGCGGCCCGCGCCTGCTGATCGCCGACGAGCCCACCACCGCGCTCGACGTCACCATCCAGGCGCAGATCCTGGCCCTGATCGACAGCCTGCGCCACACGCTGGGCATGGCGGTGCTGCTCATCACGCACGACCTCGGCGTGGTGGCGGACTACGCCGACCGCGTGGCGGTGATGCACGGCGGGCGCAAGCTGGAGGAAGGCGCCACCGGAACCTTGTTCGCCGCGCCGGCTCATGCCTACACGCGCGGCCTGCTGGGCGCCTCGCTGCACGTCGCCGGCGGGCTGCACTATAGCCGCGACAGGCTGGCGGAGATCCGCGCCGGGAGCGACGGCGATTTCCGGCTGGTGACGCCGCCCGCCGCGCCACGGCGCATCGAATCGCGCGCTGCGGCGGCCGCCATGCCACTGCTCAGCGTGCAAGACCTGACGCTAAGCTACCCCGGCGACGATCACCAGCGCGTGCGCGCGGTGGACGGCCTGTCGCTCGACATCGCCGCCGGCGAAACGGTGGGCCTGGTGGGCGAATCGGGCTGCGGCAAGTCCAGCCTGTCGCGCGCCATCGTGCGCCTGGCGCAGGCCGATGCCGGCCGCGTGCTGTTCGCCGGCCAGGACCTGCTGGCGCTGGCGCCGCCCGCCCTGCTGCCGTGGCGGCGGCGCGTGCAGCTGATCTTCCAGGACCCATACGGCTCGCTCAATCCGCGCCAGCGCGTGGAAGAGATCCTCGGCCACGCGCTGGCCATCCACGGCGTGCGCGAGCGCCCCGAACGCGCGCGCCGCATTGCCGCCATCCTCGACGACGTGGGCCTTGGC
>NZ_JBFTND010000054.1:0-41592 GCF_056397305.1 Cupriavidus sp. 05N40 | reverse complement strand
GCACTACAATGCCGCAGCACAACAAGGATACCCATTCCGGGAAACGCCCTCATCGCCGTCAGACTACACCAGCGGAGACTGGAAAGATCCTCAAGAGGCGCGGATCCGGCACAGGAAACTGACACAGGAAGCAAGGCAATGACGTTTTATCTTCTGGGGTTCCTCGCTTTCGAAGCTATCTGGTTCCTTCCGCTCAGGAAGGTTTTCCGCGCCGCGCACTTCAGCACGACGTATGCCTACCTGGCGCTGATTCCACTGGTCGGGCCCCTGCTGTGCATCTGGATCCTGGCGGCACGGCCGTGGCCGCTCAAGAACAAGCTGGTGCGAACGTTCTCGGCGTCCTGAAGCGCCGCAGCACCGGGCGCCCGCCGATCCCGGCACCATGCATGGGATCGTAGCAAGGGTATCGCCCGATTCCGCCGGAAGTCGAACGTCCATGACCATGTAGCGGGGCCAATAGCGCCCATACATGCCTTAGACAGGAGACATTTACGTGGATCGACGACAATTCCTCGCCGCCGCCGCGGCCATGGCCGCGGCTGGTGCCGCACCCGCCGTGGCGGCCAACTGGCCCAGCCGCCCGCTGCGTCTTGTGGTTGCCTATCCCGCCGGTGGCGGCACCGACGTGGTGGCCCGGCTGTTCGCGGACTTCCTGGGCAAGGCGCTCGGCCAGTCGGTGGTCGTGGAGAACAAGCCCGGTGGCGCCACGATCCCCGCCACCCAGGATGTCATCCGCGCCAAACCCGATGGCCATACCCTGCTGATGACGCTGGGATCGTCCGCCACCTCGGGCGCCCATATCAACAAGGTGCCCTACGACCCGATCACTGACCTGACCGCGCTGGCCGAGGCGGCACGCGCGCCGGTACTGCTGGTGGCGAACAAGAACGCGCCCTTCTCCACGCTGGCCGAGATGATCGCCTATTCCAAGGCCGCCAAGGCACCGGTGCACTCGGCCTCGTACGGGCCGGGCACATCCTCGCATTTCGGTCCGCTGCTGCTCAACAAGCTGTCCGGCAGCCGGCTCGAGCCGGTGCTGTACAAGGGCTCGGCACCCGCCACGCAGGACCTCGTCGGTGGCGTGGTGCCGGTGATGATCGACGGGCTGACCACGGCCGTGCCGCTGTACCAGTCCGGCAAGACCAAGCCGCTGGCCATCACCACGCCGGAGCGCTCCGACATGGCGCCGGGCGTGCCCACGTTCCGCGAACAGGGCTTCGCTGGCATGGAGCAGCTCAGCGGCTACTTCGCGCTGTTCGGCCCCAAGGCCATGCCGGCGGATGTGGTGGCGCCGGTGTCGGCGGCGATCCAGAAGGTGCTCACCGACCCGGCCTATCACAAGCGTCTGTTCGCGGTGGGCGTGCTGCCACCGCAGGCCATCACGCCACCGGTGTTCGCGGCACAGGTCAAGGCGGACTATCAGCGCTGGGGCGAGTTCATCAAGGAGATCGGCTTCAGCCTCGACGCCTGAAGCCGAACGGCGTCATGCGGGCGCGAGGGTACTGCGCGTGCGCTCGACCGCCGCCGAAAGCCAGGCCGCGGCCTGGTCAGGAATGGTGACCGGCAGCATATGCCCGCCGGGCACCAGTTCCAGCTCCAGCGCCGGCAGCTTGTCCTTCATCGCCTGGCCGTGGATGCGCCAGTCGAGCACGGCGTCGGCCGTGCCGTACAGGATGCTGATCGGCAGGGCCAGCGATGCGTAGCGCCCAGCCATGGAGGGCAGATCCTCTTCCAGGCTGTTCATGTCGGTCGACGCGGCATAGAAAGCGCCCGGCCGCAGGCCAAGCAGGCCGCCGCCGGCCGTGCCGAAATCCGCCGGCGGCCGCTCCGGGCTGAACACGAATTCGACCATCGCGCGCCCGCGCAGGATCGACCGCGGGATTGCCAGCGTCCAGGCGACCACGCGCCGCAGCGCGGCCGGGGAAACCGCAAGCGCGCGGAACGAGGCCGGCACGCCTTGCACCGGATGGGTCAGCGGCGCGATCAGCGCCAGGCCGGCCGCCGTGCCGGGATGATCGAGCGCCACGCCCAGCGCCACGGCGCCACCCAGCGAATGCCCTACCAGCAGGGGATCCTCCAGCTCCAGCGCCCGGATGAACCTGGCGATGACTTCGCTTTGCTTGCTCAGGCGCGCCGACATTCCCGCCGGCCGGGTCGAGTATCCCGAGCCGGGCCGGTCGACCAGGATCACGCGGAAGCGCGAGGTCAGTCGTTCGAGCAAGGCATACGAGAAATTCCCGGTCTGTCCGCCCAGCCCGTGCACCATCACGATGGCCGGACCCTGGCCCTGGTCGATGTAGTGCAGGCGGGCGCCATCGATTTCGATGAACTTGCCGCGCGGCGGCAGCGCCTTTTCCACCTTGCGCGCGATGAGGGCGCTAAACGCCACCAGGCCAAGGATGACGATGGCGGCAATGGCAATAACAATGGCAATGCAGGCAATCAGGATGGTCATGGTGTCGCTCCTCAGCCCTGCACCGATTCCGCCGCCCGGGCAGGCGCCGCCTGCGCGCGCGGCGCGGCAGTGCCGGCCCGCCCGAACACCATCGCATCGTCCTCCACCTTGCCGAACTTGAGCGCCATCAGGTCGAACAGGTAGTTCTGGTGGACCTTCCACGGGCGCTTGCTGCCCTGCCTGGGCAGGATGCCGTTGGCGCGCTGCACGTAGCCGGAGGTCAGCGACAGCGACGGCTCGTCGTCGCCGGACGCATCGCCGCGCCGCGGCACGCACCAGGCATGGCCGGCGGCGTCCATGTGGTTGAGCAGGCGGCAGACATACATCGACGACAGCTCCGCCTTGAGCGTCCACGACGCATTCACGTAGCCCATCGCCACCGCCAGGTTGGGCATGTCGCTATACATCATGCCCTTGTACATGAAGGCCTGCGCGGGCGTGGCCGGCACGCCGTCCACGCCGAGCTGGATGCCGCCCGCCACCTTGAGTTGCAGGCCCGTGGCCGTGACGATCACGTCGGCATCGAGCTTCTCGCCCGAGCGCAGCCGCAGCCCGGTTTCGGTGAAGGATTCGATATGGTCGGTGACGACCGAAGCCTTGCCCGCGCGGATCGACTGGAACAGGTCCGAGTCCGGCACCAGGCACAGGCGCTGGTCCCACGGCTTGTAGGCGGGCGTGAAATGCTTGCCGATGTCGTAGTCCGGGCCGAGTTGCGCGCGCGTTGCCTCGATAATCTTGCGCTTGACCAGTTCCGGCTTCTTGCGCGCGAGGTTGTAGAAGTACATGCCGAGCAGGACGTTCTTCCAGCGCGTCACGCGGTGCGCCATGCCAGCCGGCAGCTTGCGCTGCAGCCACGCGGAGACGCGATCGCTGGACGGCCGCGCCACCACGTATGTGGGAGAGCGCTGGAGCATGGTCACGTGCGCCGCGCGCTTGGCCATCTCCGGCAGCAGCGTCACGGCGGTAGCACCGCTGCCGATCACCACCACGCGCTTGTCGTCGTAGGCCAGGTCCTCGGGCCAGTGCTGGGGATGCACCACGCGGCCCTGGAAGCGCTCCATGCCCGGCCAGCCCGGCATATAGCCGTCGGCGTAGTCGTAGTAGCCGCTGCACAGGTAGAGGAAGTTGCAGGTAAAGCGCGCCGGCGCGCCCTGCGGGCCCACGCTGGCTTCCACCGTCCACCGGGACGTCCCGGACGACCACGAAGCGTGCGTGGCGCGATGGCCGAAGCGGATATGGCGCTCGATATCGAAGGCCTTGGCGGTGCCGCGGATGTATTCGAGGATGGCGCCGCCATCGGCGATCGACTTCTCGCTGCGCCATGGCCGGAAGCTGAAGCCGAGCGTGTACATGTCCGAATCGGAACGCACGCCGGGATAGCGGAACAGATCCCAGGTACCGCCGATGGCGTCGCGACCTTCCAGGATGGCGTAGGTCTTGCCCGGGCAACTGGCCTGCAGGTGGTAGGCCGCGCAGATGCCGGAGAGGCCCGCGCCTACGACCAGCACATCGAAGTGACGGGCGGGCTCCCGCTGCGCCGCCTGCTGCTCCGGAGTGGCGGCCTGCGCCCTGGGGTGCGCCTGGTCGTGCCCCTGGTCGTGCGCGTGCTCGTGCGCCTGATCCGCGTTGCCTGCTAGCATCGTTTGTCTCCTGTTGGCCAGATCCCGCCGGAAGCTTCTCGCATGGGCATTCCCTTGGTGCGTCCGTGCAGTGCTCCGACTAGACTAGGGTGTTCACCCTAATTAATCAACCCAGATTCCTCTAACCAGGGATTTCCCTTAAGCCCGCATACGCCCGGACGCTGTTCCGCCACCACCCGAGATGCCAGAAATGCAGCATACGAAACACCGCCGGCCACGCACCGCCACGCGCAGGGGCCTCGCAACATGAGCGCGGACCACACGCCGGCGCGGCGGCCCAAGACCCGCGAACGCATTCTCGAAACCTGCCTGAGCCTGTTCAACGAACGCGGGCCGATGCTCGTGACCACGGCGGAGATCGCCGCGGCGGTCGGCATCAAGGAAGGCAACCTCCATTACCACTTCAACCGCAAGGAACAGATCCTGGAAGCGTTGTTCGGTGCTTTTGAAAGCGCGCTGCGCGCCACCGCCGTGGCGGATCTTGCCAAGGGCGATAGCCCGGACCGCTTTGCCGGCTACCTGAGCGGCTGGTTCAACCTGATGTGGGAATGGCGTTTCTTCTATCGCGACTCGGCTTCGATCCGCGCGCTGGCGCCCGCGCTGCGCGCGCGCACCGAAGCGCTGGCCGATGACGGACAACGCCATGTGCGGCGCGTGTTCGACGGCATGGAAGCGGCGGGGCTGCTGCGCGCCACGCCGGCGCAGCTCGATCACCTGGTGGTCAACAGCTGGATCGTCTCGACCTACTGGATCGACTACCTGCGCTCGCGCCACGGTATCGATGCGCTCAAGCGCGAACATATCAGCTGGGGCGCATCGCAGGTGATGAGCCTGTTCGGGCCTTACCTCACCGAGACGGGGCTGGCGCAGCTGAATATCGACGCGGCGCGCGATCCGCGCACCGGCGCGCACTAGCCGCCATGCGCGTGCCGGCGAGCCATCGTCATTGACGTCAGGCAAGCGCGGCAAAGGCGCCTAAGGTTAAAACTTGCCCCGCTTGCACGCACCGGCAGGCGGATCCATTGATTCACAATTCCTTGAGTCACTTACCGGAGATGAACATGACAGTGACGCTCAGGTATTGGTCAGAAGACGGCGATGAGGAAACCGTCGATGTACCTTCCGCACGGGTCTTGTCCCAGATGGCGCCCCATCCCCCCTCGCAGGCGCCGAAGCGCACGCCCGACACCGAAGACAAGCCACCAAAGTGGACCATTCCAGACGACCCTCCGGGCGATTTCGCCTGAGAGGCATTCGAGTGGCAGGCAAGGCAAGGCGATGCGACCGAAACATCGTCGGCTGTTACGAATTGGAAAGCAAAAAGCCCGTGCGGCAAGGACCGGACGGGCTTCGGGAAAGTGGTTGCGGGGGCAGGACTTGAACCTGCGACCTTCGGGTTATGAGCCCGACGAGCTGCCAACTGCTCCACCCCGCGGGGCGAAATATACGCGGATCGGTGGCATCTGGATACCCCTTCTTGGAAATAAACCGGAAAGTGGTCGTTACGCGGGCGCCGGGCGGCTTGCGGGGCGCCCTGTGCCGGCAATTCAGCTATTGCCGTCGATCCATTGGCGTGCCCACGCATAGGCAGCCGCTGTCGCATCCGCGGGCGTGGCGTGGTTGTGCCCTACCGCCCTCGCATCCTGGACGATCGCCCCATCCTCCCAGATCGCGCACGAGGCGATGTGCAGCCCGTCCTTGATGGTCTTGCAGAACACGTGGATGACGAATCCTTTGTACTGCGCCTTGTATTCCGTGACGTTGCTTTGGTTTTGCATCTGGCTTTGCTGGTCTGGCCGCCTGTTCTCGCCCCGCGGCGAATCCTGCGGCGCATCCTAGCATGGGCACCCCGGGCCGGTTTTTCCATCGCCGCCGTCCCGCCGGCAATCATCATCGTCCTCCGCACCAGGGAGCCCGCGACCCGCTTGCCAAAACCAGGCAGCTCGTTATACTGTATATCCATACAGTACCCTGTAAGGCAACCACCTCATGTTCAGCTGCGATCCCGGCACCCTCTATCTCTACAGCCAAAGCCCCGCCGCGGCCAGGCTGTCGATTCGCTGCCCGCTCCTGACCGTGGACGATCCCCTGCTCACGGCTGACACCTGGAACCCCGAGGCCGAAGCGGCCGCACAGGCGGCCGGGGCAACGCTATACCTCTCGGGCATCGACACCTCGGCACTGAAGGCGCTTCCCTGGACCATCGACGCGCTGGCGTTCGAGCGCGACGGCGCGCGCATCAGCTTCTGCCTCGCTGAAGGCATGGAGTTTCTCAGCCCCATCACACTTCGCTTGCGCAGCCGCGGCGAACGCCACTATGCCACTTTGCAAGAGCCGGCGTGAAGTCGATCAGCCCGGCGCCCTGGCGCGACGGTGGACGCGGCGCCGCTGCAGGAATCCTGCTAGCCGGTCAGCCCGCGGCCTGCGCCCGGGCCTGGTGAATCCGCGGCGCTAGGCGGCGATGGCGCGCGGACTGGCGGCGGCCGTGGCCTGCTCGATACGCGCGAGCAGCCGCTTCCCGGAAGCCACCACGGCAGGATCAGCGGTCATCTGGTAACGCACGATCATGCCTTCGACGCAGAGCATGGCCTCCTCCGCGACTTCGTCGGGCGTCGCCAGCTTCAGTCTCTGCGCAAGCTCCGCGATATACGCCTTCAGTGACACCTTGTGCGCGGTGGCCTGCTCCAGATGTCCAGGGGCACCGGTCGAGCCGGCCTCCGCAACCACGTTGATGAACGCGCAGCCGCGGAACGTTTCCTGACCGAACCACACGCCCAGCGCATCTGCAATCGCCCCGAGGCTGGGCGCGGAAGCAAAGCGCGACTCCACCTCCTCGATGAACCAGGACATCCAGAACTCGTGGCGCCGGTCGAGAAATGCGGAGATCAGTTCATTCTTGGAAGCGAAATGCCTGTAGAGCGACATCTTCGCCACGCCCGACTCGGCAATGATCTTGTCGATGCCCGTCGCCCGAAAGCCGTCTTGATAGAACAAGCGGGCTGCCGTGTCTCCTCCGTCTCCTCCGTTTCCATTACGCGGGCTTCTCCGGCTTTCCTTATTGGGGCCCTGTCGAAGAGCTGAGTCTTTCGCGCTTCGCGGGCGGGCGTGAGATCGATCGCAAGCGTGGTGCATCCATGGCGAGAAGCCACCCGTAGCGCCGCCATCAGCGCAGGCGGCACTGCCGCACGCCCTATTCGCGCTGGTATGCCCTAATTCACCCGAACTGATCCTGTTCGGCCCGCGGGCCAGGCGCTAGCCTTGCTTCTCCTCCTATTCAAGCGTTCGGGACCTGCCGCGCGGCAGCACCTGTCGAGACTTCCCCATGTACTTGTATGACTCCATAGACCAGCAGGTGGTCGACCAGCGCGTCGCCCAGTTCTCCGACCAGACCACGCGTTTCCTGGACGGCCGGCTCACCGAGGACGAGTTCCGCGTGCTGCGGCTGCAGAACGGCCTCTATATCCAGCGGCACGCGCCAATGCTCCGCGTGGCCATCCCCTACGGCATGCTCGTCAGCCGGCAGTTGCGCAAGCTCGCCGGGATCGCGCGGCGCTGGGACCGCGGCTACGGCCACTTCAGCACGCGGCAGAACATGCAATTCAACTGGCCGCGCCTGGAAGACGCGCCCGCCATCCTGGCCGAACTGGCCACCGTGCAGATGCATGCGATCCAGACCAGCGGCAATTGCATTCGCAATACCACCACCGACCACTTTGCCGGCATCGCCCCGGACGAGATCGTGAACCCGCTGGTCTGGTGCGAGATCATCCGGCAATGGTCGATGCTGCACCCCGAGTTCGCCTTCCTGCCGCGCAAGTTCAAGATCGCCGTAAGCGGCGCCCGCACGGACCGGGCCGCGGTCGGCGTGCACGATATCGGCCTGCAGGCCGTCAGCAAGGATGGCGAGACCGGATTCCGCGTATGGGTGGGCGGTGGCATGGGCCGCACGCCGATCGTGGCCAAGCTGATCAACGAATATGTGCACTGGTCGGATCTGCTGACCTACCTGCAGGCCACGCTGCGCGTCTACAACCTGCACGGCCGCCGCGACAACAAATACAAGGCGCGCATCAAGATCCTGGTCAAGGACCTGACACCGGCCGTCTTCGCCCGGCAGGTCGACGAGCAATGGCAGCGCATCCGCGGCGGCCCCGACACGGTGAGCGCCGAGTTCGTGCAGGAGATCGCGGGCCGCTTCACCGCGCCTGGCTATGACCCCGCGGCGGCGAACGACGAAGATGCCTCGGCGAGCTTCGCCGAACAGAATCCCAGGTTCCGCCGCTGGCTGCGCAGCAACGTCCAGGCTCACCGCGTGGCGGGCTATTGCGCGGTGACTGTTTCGCTGAAGGCCACCGGCATGCCTCCCGGCGATATCACGGCCGACCAGATGGACGCCGTCGCCGACCTGGCAGACGCCTACGGCCTTGGCGAGCTGCGTGTCTCGCACGAGCAGAACCTGATCCTGGCCGATGTGCGCCGCACCCATCTGCACGAAATCTGGGAACGGCTGGACGGCCTGAATCTCGCCACGCCGAACATCGGCCTGCTCACCAACATCATCGCCTGCCCGGGCGGCGATTTCTGCTCGCTGGCAAACGCCGTTTCCATTCCGCTGGCCGAGGCCATCCAGCAGCGCTTCGATGACATGGATTTCCTGCACGATATCGGCGAACTGGATCTCAACATCTCCGGCTGCATCAACTCCTGCGGGCACCATCACGTGGGGCACATCGGCATTCTCGGCGTCGACAAGGCCGGCGAGGAGTGGTACCAGGTGACCGTCGGCGGCCGCCAGAACGGGGCACTGTCGGCCGGGCGGCACGACGAGATGGAAGGCGCCGGCGGCGCGGCCATCGGCAAGATCATCGGACCGTCCTTCGCGCGCGGGGAAATCCCGGATGTGGTGGAACTCCTCGTGCAGACCTACTTGTCGCTGCGCGACAGCGATGCCGAACGCTTCATCGATGTCGTCGAACGCACCGGCATCGAACCGTTCAAGACCGCCGTCTACAGCGACGCCCGGATCGTCAAGCGGAAACAGCAAGCGGAGAGCGCACGTGCCTGAAACCAAATCGCAAGACCTGGCGCCCAACGTCATCCGCAACGGTGCGCTCGAAACCGACAAATGGCGCGCCTTCATCTCAGATGACGGCCCGGCATCCGCCGCGTTGCCACCCGACGAGGATGGCTGGCTGGTTTCCCTCGGCGCATGGCAGGCAGCAAAGGCAAGCCTGCGGCAACGGACCCATCCGGTTGCGGTGTACCTGGTGCCCGACGCCGACCCCGAGGCGCTGCTCGATCCCGGCGCAGCCATCATCGATCCGACCGGCATTGCCCACCTGGCCATCGATTTCCCCGTCTACACGGACGGGCGCGGCTACTCGCTCGCGCAGTTGCTGCGCACGCAGTACGGATGGGCCGGCGAGCTGCGCGCCGTGGGAGACGTGATGATCGACACGGTGCACTACATGGCCCGCTGCGGCTTCGACAGCTTTGCCGTCAAGCCCAGCCACGATCCCCAGGCAGCCCTCGAGGCGCTGGGTACGTTCACGGTCCACTACCAGAAAGGCTACCGGCGGCCCGCCGCGCCGGGGTGAGCCGCGCCAATCCTCTCCATGCCGCGCGATTCCGCGCTATTCCTTGCTATTCCGCGCTGGCCACTTCCTTCGCCTGCGCCGCATGCGTACTCTGCCAGCCGCCGCCGAGCGCCTGGAAGAGGTTCACCTGGTCCGTGGCCACCTTCGCATCGGACGCCGCCAGCGCCGCCTCCGCGCGCGCCAGGGCGCGGTCCGCATCGAGACTGGCGAGATAGGGCTGGCGCCCTCCCGCATAGAGCTGCCGGTGCTCGCGCGCCACCACCGACGCGGCGTCGCGTGCCTTGCGCAGGCCCTGGTTGCGTTCGAGCTCGTTGGTGTAGCTGGCCAGCGCGGTCTGCGTTTCCTCCAGCGCCTTGAGCACGACCCCGTCGAAGCGCGCCAGGGCCGCATCCGCGCCGGCTTCCATGCCATGGATGCGCGGCCGCACGCCATTGGTCGGGAAGTTCCAGGTGATCAGCGGACCGAACCCCCAGTGCGCGGTGGGACCCGTTCCCAGGTCCGCCAGCAGGCCGGTCGCGCCGACCGAGGCACCAATGCGGATCGAGGGATAGAGATCGGCCGTCGCCACGCCGATCCTGGCCGTCGCCGAGGCCAGCTCCCGCTCGGCCTGCCGCACGTCGGGCCGCCGGCGCAGCAGCGCCGCGCCATCCCCGACCGGAATCGCTTGCCGCGGCCGGGGCTCCTCGCGGCATGCCGCCTGCGCCCCGGAATCCGCCCCGGGCGGCTGCCCCAGCATGACCGACAGCCGATAGGCCGCCGCCGCCTGCTCTGCCCTGAAATGCGGCAGCGCCGCCCGCAATCCTTCTGCCTCGCCCTGCGCCTGCGATGCGTCGCTGGGCTGGCTGCGCCCGGCAGCGACCAGGCGCCTGACCACCTCGGCGCCGCGCTCCTGCAATGCCAGCTGGCGCTGCGCCACCTCGAGCTCATGCGTGGCGGCGCAGCCCTCGACGTAGGCGCGCACGGTCTGCGCCACCACGCTCACCCGGGCGGCATCCAGCGCTGCCTGGCTGGCCTGCGCACTCGCCAGCGCAGACTCGTCGGCACGCGCGAGCTTGCCGAAGAAGTCCACCAGGTAGGAGACGGAAAGGCCGTAGTCGCCAAGATTGAAGACCGGCACCTTTTCCTTGATCAGCACGCTTTCGCCAGACAGCTGCGCGCGTTGCACGCTGGCCGAGATGCCGCCCTGCACCAGGTTCTCCGCCTCGACCTCGTGATAGTTCGCGATGGCGCGGCGCAGGTTGGCTGACGCCACGCGCAGGTCCGTATTCGCGGCAAGCGCCTTCTGCACCAGTCCATCGAGCTTCGGATCGTCGTAGAGCCGCCACCAGTCGTCCGGCAGCGGCGCAACCGAGATGGCCGGATCGCTGGTGCCGAAGAGCGGTCCATTGGCCTGCACGGCCTTCACCGCGGCCTGGTCGGGCACGCGGTAGTCGGGGCCCACCGCGCAGGCGTAAAGCAAGGGCACGGATGCCGTCATCAGCGCAAGCCGCGCGCAGGTCTGTCTGTTCATTGCTGCTTCTCCTTCAATGACGCACCCTGCCCGCCCGCCAGCGCCCGGGGCTGCTCGCGCACGCTGACCGTCGCGGTGCGCCCGGACACAAGCCGCACGTCGGCCGGCACATCGTCCAGCACCACGCGGACCGGCACGCGCTGGGCCAGGCGGACCCAGTTGAATGTCGGGTTCACGTTCGGCAACAGGTTGGAGCCGCTGGTGCGGTCGCGGTCCTCGATCCCTGCCGCAATGCTCTGCACATGGCCGTGCAGCACCGTGTGCTCGCCCATGATGCGGACATCGACAGGGTTGCCCGCGCGGATCCCGTGCAGCTTGGTCTCCTCGAAATAGCCCTCGACATACAGCGAGCCGCTATCGACCATCGACAGCGCCGGCTTGCCCGTCGTCACATAGTCGCCCAGGCGCGGCAGCCGGTCATTGAGATAGCCATCCACCGGGCTGACCACATGTGCGCGCGCCAGGTTCAGCTCGGCGAGTTCGACAGCGGCTTCGGCCTGCGCGAGGGCGGCCACGCCTTCGTCCACCCGCTCCTGGGTCGTCTCGACCACTTCCGTGGCGACCACGTCCGAGAGCGTGCGGTTGCGCGCCGCCTCCCTGCGCGCCTGCGCCAGGGTAGCCTTGCGCGCCGCAGCGGTCGCCTTCGCTTGCTGCAGCGCCAGCGTGAACCGGTCGGGATCGATGACGAAGAGCAACTGGCCGCGATGCACCTGGGCGTTGTCCTTCACCAGCACCTGGGTCACCAGCCCGGACACATCGGGCGCGAGCTGGACGACGTCGGCGCGGACATGGCCGTCGCGCGTCCAGGGCGCCACGGTGTAGTAGTCCCACAGGTGCTTGCCGGTCGCCGCCGCGGCGCCGGCGACCAGCAGGGTCAGGGCCACGGATGCAAGCGTAGTGATGTTGAGTTTCATGATGACAACTGGCGTGCCAGGGCAACCACGCCGCCCAGCACAATCAGGTAGATAGAGAAATTGAACAATGACCGGTGCCACACCAGCCGGTAGAAGCCGCTTCGGGCCAGCGCCGCGCGCAGCACCGCCGTGAGGCCCAGGGCAAGCAGCATCAGCACCAGGATGCTTGGCACGAAGACGCCATAGACATCGATTTCACTGGCCAGCATGGCGCACCTCCCGGATCAGCAGTGGAGCGGCATCGGCGCCCTTCCCGGCCGGGGCGAACAGGCTCAGGCGCAGGGAAACGAGGGCGGCGATGGCCTCCTGCGACATCGCATCCGCCGGCGAGGCAATCGCCGCGATCGCGTCGTCGATGCGGCGCGCCAGCGCGGGCGGTGCCGGCAGCGCATGCCCGGCCGCGACGCGTGAGCGGTAGTGGCGCGCCACTGCCAGCAACAGGCGCGAGACCGCCCTGCGCGCCCCGGGCTGCAGGGCCCCGACGTCGCGCTGCAGGGCGAGCGCGCTGAACCCCGCCTGCAACTCGGCAAAGCCGTCGGACGACGCCTTGTCCCGGTTGGCGGCGAGCATCGGCACCAGCCGGCTGAACCGGTCCAGCATCCGGCCGCCCAGCGTCGGGTGTGCCGCGGCTTCCCGCCGGTCTGCGCCGAGGGCAATGTCCTTCCAGCTCGCGCGGATCAGGCGGCGCAGCATCACATGCGAGCCGAACGGCCGCGTCACGAGCACCCACACCGGCGCGAACAGCATGGCGGCGAAGCTGGCCAGGCTGCTGTTGAAGATGTCGGCGAAGTTGGCGTCATAGACGCTCTGGACGTTGGCGAAGGAGGCCGAGTTGACCGAAAGCAGCACCGCGAACAGGTTGAAGCCCGGCCGCGGCATCAGGGTGCCGATCCCGAGATAGGGAATGGCCAGCATGGCGGCCAGCGAACCGAAGTCATGCGCATAGGGCAGCACGAGAAACTGGTAGAACCAGGAAATCAGCAGGCAGACACCGCTCCATTTCACGAAGCGCCATGCGAGCTTGTGCGGCTCCTCGGTGGTGGCGAAGAAGCTGCTGGTGAGCGCCGCCAGGCCGACGGCACCGGCGCCGTCCACCCAGCCGGAGAGTATCCAGAACAAGCCGGCGCAGAACACCGCGAGCGCGGCCGAGCACGCGTAGAACAGCAGCATGCCGTGGTCATGGTAGTAGGCGCGCGCGCTCAAGGCGCCGCCGTACCGCATGGCCGGCATCGCGCTGGCCGCGCGTGCGTCGCCGATGCCGCGCCGCAGCGCCTGGCAGTCCTCCCACAGGTCGCCGAGCGTATCGAGATGGCTGGCGGCGGTGGCGACCAGGCCGGCGTGCCAGCCCGGCGCGCGGTCGTACTCCTGCCACGCGGTGTGCGCAGCCGCGGGCCTGTGCGGATCCGCATCCGCGCCGGCCGCGATCCACTGCGTCAGCGCAGCCATGCGCCGCGCCAGGGACGTGGGCATGCCCTCGGGGTGATGGCGCAGCGCCCGGGTCACCTCGGCCAGGGACGACAGCACCGGCAGCAGCATCGTCATGCGCTCGTGCAGGGCACGCGCGCGCTCCAGCGTCGCCGCGCTCTCGGTGTCGTAGGCAAGCTGGGCAATCAGGTGATCCAGGGCAAGGATGTCGGCGGCAAGGTGATGGCGGCTTTGGTGTTGCTCGGCCAGTTGCGCCCCCTGCGGCGAGAGCATGTCGGCGACCCATTGCGCGGCGTCCGCCAGCCACGCTTCCGCCCGGCCGCGCAGCGCCGGCGCCACCTTCTGCGGAAACACCAGCGAGCTGACCAGGCTGGCGCAGACGATGCCGAGCACGATCTCCTCGATGCGCGCCAGGGCGACATCGAATACCTGCGTTGGCTGCGTGACCGCAGGCAAGGCGACGATCGGCAAGGTGTAGGCCGCGAGCAGGAAGATATAGCTGCGCGGCGCGCGCTGCATCAGCGAGAGATACAGGAACGCGCCGGTCCACAGCGAGATCGCCCCCATCAACATCAGCGGCGCGTTGACCAGCGGCGGCACCAGCGCCACCGCGGCGGCGGCCCCCAGCAACGTACCCGCTACGCGATAGGCGCCTTTCGAGCGCGTTGCGCCGGTCAGCGGATTCGAGACGAGATAGACCGTCGCCATGGCCCAGTAGGGTCGCGGCAAGCCCAGCGCCAGCGCAATATAGAGCGCCAGCATCGAGGCAATAAAGACCTTGGCGGAAAACAGCCACTGTCCTGGACTGGGCCAGATAGACATGACAGGAACGGGAAGCTTGGTTCAGAAGGATCGAGCGGGTCGCGCGCGGGCGCGCATCAGCTCACGAGGCCGCCCACTCGCATCAGCAGGCGCATGGCGCAGGCAAACAGGAATACCGTACCGACGCCGCCGGCCCACAACAGGATGAGCCAGCCGATGCGCGTGCCCAGGCCGGTCATGATCGTGGCTGCCATCAGTGATAGGCCTCCCCGTGCCTGACCTTCCCGCGAAAGACGTAGTACGACCACGACGAGTAGGCCAGGATCACCGGGACGATGAACAGCGTGCCCACCAGTGCGAACCCCTGGCTCTGCGGCGCGGACGATGCCTGCCAGATCGACACGCCGGGCGGGATGATGTTCGGCCACACGCTGATGGCCAGGCCCGTATAGCCCAGGAAGACGACCAGCAACGCGTACAGGAACGGCGAGACGTTCGGCTTGCGCGCGAGCGCCTTGTGCATGCCGCGCACCGCCACCAGTACCAGGACCGGCACCGGGAGGAAGAAGTACAGGTTCGGCAGCGCAAACCAGCGATGCGCGATCTCCGGATGTGTCAGCGGCGTCCAGATACTGACCGCGGCGATCATCGCCAGCATCGCATTGACCAGCAGCCCGGCGAGCTTGAGCATTTTCCACTGCAGCATGCCTTCGGTCTTCATGATCAGCCACGTGCTGCCGAGGAAGGCATACGCGACGATCACGCCGACGCCGGTGAAGAGCGGGAACGGTGCCAGCCAGTCGAGGGCGCCGCCGACGTACTCGTTGCCGTTCATGGCGATGCCGTCGATATACGCGCCCAGGGTCACGCCCTGGAAGAACGCTGCCGCGACGGATCCGCCGATGAATGCCTTGTCCCAGAAATGGCGGCTCTGGTCGCTGGCCTTGAAGCGGAACTCGAAGGCGACGCCGCGGAAGATCAGCGCCACCAGCATCAGCATCAGCGGCAGATACAGCGCGCTGAGCAACACCGCATACGCGAGCGGAAATGCCGCCAGCAACGCAGCGCCGCCCAGCACGAGCCAGGTCTCGTTGCCGTCCCACACCGGTGCCACGGTGTTCATCATGACGTCGCGGTCACGCCGGTCGCCGACAAAGGGAAACAGGATCCCGATGCCGAGGTCGAAGCCGTCCATGATCACGTACATCATCACGCCGAAAAAGATAATCACTGCCCAGATGAGGGGAAGATCGATGCCCATTGCCATTTACCTGTTGATGTATTGCGCCTTGCCCGCGACCGCGGCCGTGCCCGCCAGCACGAAGGATTCGCCCGCCGTATCCAGGCCGTGGCCATGCGGGTTCGCTGCCGGCCCCTTCTTCACCAGCTTCAGCATGTAGCCCACGCCCACGCCGAACACCAGGAAATAGACGACGACGAACAGCGCCAGCGACATGGCGACCGGGCCCAACTCATGGCGCGAGACGGCGTCATGCGTGCGCAGGAGCCCGTACACGACCCACGGCTGGCGGCCGATCTCGGTGGTGAGCCAGCCCGCCAGCAACGCGATCAGGCCGGTCGGCCCCATCACGACGGCCAGACGCAGGAAGAGACGCGTGCGATAGAGCGCAGCCTTGCGCCGCAGCAGCAGGCCGAGCACGCCAAACGCGATCATCAGTACGCCCAGGCCCGCCATGACGCGGAAGGTCCAGAACAGGACCGCCGAATTGGGCCGGTCTTCTTTGGGGAAGTCCTTCAGGCCCCGGATCTGTCCGTCAAGGCTGTGGGTGAGGATCAGGCTGCCGAGCCGCGGGATCTCGACGGCGTAGCGGGTTTCCTCGCGCTCCATGTCCGGGATGCCGAAGACGATGAGCGGAAAGCCGCCCTTGTCGTCCTTGGACGCGGTGTTCCAGTGGCCCTCGACGGCGGCGATCTTGGCCGGCTGGTACTTCAGCGTGTTCAGGCCGTGGGCATCGCCCACCACCGCCTGCAGCGGCGCGACGATCAGCACCATCCACAGGGCCATGGACAACATCTTGCGCACCACCGGCGTGTCGTTGCCGCGCAGGAGCTGCCATGCGCCAGCCGCGGCCACGAACAGCGCCGTGGCAAGGAAGGCGGCAATCCCCATATGCGCCAGACGGTACGGGAAGGACGGATTGAAGATGACGGCCAGCCAGTCGGTCGGCACCACCTTGCCGTTGAGGATCTCGTAGCCGGCCGGCGTCTGCATCCAGCTGTTCGAGGCCAGGATCCACGTCGCCGAGATCAGGGTGCCGATTGCCACCATCACCGTCGAGAACAGATGCAGGCCTGGCCCGACCCGGTTCCAGCCGAACAGCATGACGCCGAGGAAGCCGGCCTCGAGGAAGAACGCGGTGAGCACTTCATAGGTCAGCAGCGGCCCGGTGACGCCACCGGCGAACTCAGAGAAGAAGCTCCAGTTGGTGCCGAACTGGTAGGCCATCACCAGGCCGGACACCACGCCCATGCCGAAGTTGAGCGCGAATATCTTGATCCAGAAGTGATAGAGGTCCCGGTACACCGGCTTGCTGGTGCGCAGCCAGGAAACCTCGAGGATGGCCAGGAAGCTGGCCAGGCCGATCGTGATGGCCGGGAAGATGATATGGAAGGAAACCGTGAATCCGAATTGGATGCGCGCGAGATCCAGCGCTGTAAGTCCGTGCATCGATATGCTCTCCGTGATTGATCCGCCGGGTCGCGCAGTCTGGGCGCGGGCCGGCATGCCGGCAGCGCGGGACTGCATTGCGCCACCACCACACACCCCGGCAATCCCCGACGGAATGCATTGCGAGACCAGGTTGCAACGCCTCTCGACGTCATGCTGTGCAGAGTACGGAATTCACCCCCCGGCCGAGAGATACAGTTGCCGGGATAGCGTTCAGGTGCAGTTGGACGGGCCGTCCTGCGCGCGCGCAATGCCTCTGGAATCCGTTCCACCACGCCGCAGCCACCGGGCGGATGCGCACGACAGCGCACCCCCGGGAGGAACCGCGAAATGACGAGCGGCATGCGCGCTGCGGGCGATCGTGCACAGGACCTGCTCACCACCGCAGACGCGCCAGTCGCGCGGCTTGCACCCGAGGTGGGAGTCCAGACGCAGGCGCCCTTCGCCAGCGTGTTCAAGCGCTTGTGCGGCGAAACGCCATCGCGCTGGCGGCAGCGCAACGCCCGCCGCCAGGCTGCCCGAGACCAAACTGTTCTGTTGAGTTAGCTGCTGCTTTGTACGTGATCGCGCCGGGCCCTGTCTCCTACCATCTGGGTAACAGATCAGCGAGAACGGCATCAACGCCGCGGCAGACATCTCCGATCGCAAGCGCTGTTGACACGTTGGACCAACCGATTCGAGACCATCATGAAAGCCACCACACTCAATAAGCTCCTCGTCACCGCCCTCCTGAGCGCAAGCGCCATCGCCGCCCTGCCGGCCCACGCACAGGGCCCGAAGGACAGCGCCGGCGCCGGTGACAAGTACGGCTATGTCATGCGCCAGGGCAAGGCGGATCCGTTCACCGAAGGCCGCAACGTCAACACTGCGCGCAGCAGCTTCACCGACGGCGCCCGCGCCCAGGGCACGCGCGACCCGTACACCGACGGCGCCCACGGCGCCGCGGCCCTGGAACTCGCCGGCATGGACCGTACCGGCGTCTCCGCGCCGCCGAGCCATGGCGCATCGGCCGGCACCGATGCGGCCGCCTGAGCCGGCATGGCGACGGCTCCGGTCACGGGGCCGTCTTGCACGCACCGAATCCGACACGGCATCCAACGAGGAACCCATCATGAAGTCCGCACTTGTACTACTCGGCGCCGCTAGCGCGCTATGCATGTCCCTTCTCGCCCATGCCGGTCCCGACTGGCAGGTCATCGAGAAAGCGCGGGCCGACCAGCGCGCCCGCCAGAACGCCGCGCACTCCTGCGCGACAAGCGCGCCGCAAGCCACGGCGCCGGCGGCAGGCGGAGCCAGGGCCAGCTGAGCCTAGCCCGATGGAACACGCCACTCACGCGACCACGATGCCTGAAGCGCAGGATCGCGAGGCGCAGCCGCCGTGCACCGATCGCCTGGGCCGCCCGCTGCGCGACCTGCGGCTGTCCGTCATCGACCAGTGCAATTTCCGCTGTACCTATTGCATGCCGAAGGCGGTCTATGGCCCGGACTTCCCCTTCCTCACCGCGGCGCAGCGCCTGTCGGACGCGCAATTGCTCGCCATGGCGCGCGCCTTCGTCGGCCTTGGCGTCGAGAAGATACGGCTTACCGGCGGCGAGCCCCTGCTGCGCAAAGGCATCGAATCGCTGGTGGAGCAGATCGCCACGATGCGAACGCCAGGAGGCAAGCCAGTCGAGGTAGCCATGACGACAAACGGCAGCCTGCTTGCCACCAAGGCGCGCTCGCTCAAGGACGCGGGCCTGCGGCGCGTGACGGTCAGCCTGGACAGCCTTGACGATGCGACCTTCCGCCGGATGAACGACGTGGACTTCCCGGTCGCGCGGGTGCTGCGAGGCATCGAGCAGGCAAGCGCGGTCGGACTGACGCCGCTCAAGGTCAACTGCGTGGTCGAGAAGGGCACCAACGATGGCGAGATACTGCCCCTGGTCAGCCACTTCCGCCACAGCGGCGTCACGCTGCGCTTCATCGAGTTCATGGATGTGGGCGGCGCCCAGTCATGGGACAGGTCCAGGGTCGTGACGTCCGACGAGATACGCAAGACCGTCGAAGCGGCCTATCCCCTGGTGCCCGTGGCAAGGCTGGCGTCGGAAACCGCCACCAACTACCGGCTCGCCGATGGCAGCCTGGCGGTCGGCTTCATCTCCAGCGTGTCGCACCCGTTCTGCAGCGACTGCACGCGTGCCCGGGTGTCGGTGGACGGCAGGCTGCACCACTGCCTCTTCGCGACGGAGTCCGTCGATCTCAAGCCCTTCCTTGCCGGCACGCTGCCGGCCCGGGCTCTCGAACAAGGCATCCGGGCAGCGTGGGAAAACCGCGCCGACCGCTACTCGGAGTTGCGCGCGCACCGGCTCAGCACCGGGAAGAAGCGCTACCCCACCGTGCGCATGTCGCTCGTGGGCGGTTGAGCCTGGCCCGCCCGCCGCCTCGGCCGCCGGGGTTCAGCGGGCAAACAGTTGCGCGCAGACTTGCACCCCGGCCGGGGTGAGCCTGGCCGTCCCGCGTCCATCCTCCCCGATCTCCGTGTCGGCAAGCTCGACCGACCGGAGTTGCGTCAGCACGCGCCGCAACACGCTCATCTGCAACGCTGCCTGCTTGCTGATCTTGGCCAGCGACCACGGCCGCCCCGCCGGATCGCGGGCGGCCGCGTACAGGATCTGGAGAACGGACACGAGCGCCGGGTCCAGGTCTTCGGGGGCTGCGGCAGCGCCGCCTTCATCGATGGTTGAGTCCGACATCACTTATTTCTGCCGTTCGCACAGGGTTTCGACCAGCTTGCCGAGCGTCACTACGGCCGCCTCGGTCTCCGTGGTCCACGGCGCGCTGTAGTTCAGGCGGATAAAGTTCTTGAAGACCGGGCCCGGGGAAAAGATATGACCCGGCGCAATCGTGATCTTCCGCTCCAGCGCCAGGTGATATAGCTCCATCGCATCCACGCATGCCGGCAGCTCGACCCACAGCACGTATCCGCCGGCCGGCCGGGATGTCTTGGTGCCCGGCGGGAAGAAGCGGCGCACCGCCGCTGCCATGATGCTGGCCTGCTGCGCGTAGGCCTTGCGCACGCGGCGCAGATGGAAGTCGTAGCCGTCGTTCTTGAGGAACTCCGCGATGGCCAGCTGCGGGATCGCCGGCGTGGTCAGCGTGTTCAGGAATTTCAGGCGCTCCACCTGGTCGCGATACCGGCCTGGCAGCGCCCATCCGATCCGGTAGGCATTGGTCAGCGTCTTGGAAAAGGAACAACAGTGCAGCACGATGCCTGCGGTGTCGTAGGCCTTCAGCCCGCTGGGGTGGGCGTCGCCGTGATAGAGCTCCCCGTAGACATCGTTTTCTATCACCGGCACATTCTTTTCCGTCAGCATTGCCACCAGCTGGCGCTTTCTTTCGTCCGGCATCTCGAACCCCAGGGGGTTCTGGAAGTTCGGCATCACCATGCACGCCGCAATCCCCTTTTCGTCGATCAGCCGGGCCAGCTCCGCGATATCGATGCCCTCGACCGGATCGGTCGCGACTTCGATGGCGCGCATGCCGAGACGTTCGATGGCGTGCAGCATCGCGTAGTAGGTCGGCGATTCCACGGCGATCGTGTCGCCGGATTTGGCGACTGCCTGCAGGCAAAGATTGATGGCCTCGGTCGCGCCGATCGTGATGATCAGTTCGTTCGGATCCACGGCATAGCCATTCTCCAGGTAACGGCGCGCGATCTGCCGGATGAGCGCGGGACATCCTGGCGGCAGGTCGTCGAGCAGGTTCCACCTGGCATACCGGCGCGCGATATTGTTGGCATACTGGTTGATCCGCTGCCAGGGAAACAGCGACGGATCGGGATACGGCGAGCCCAGGGGCACGGCTTCGTCGGAGCGGATCGAACGCAGGGTCGACAACACCAGGGCGCTGACGTCCACGGCCGATGGCCGTGTGCTCGGCCTGGAAGCCCGCAGCTCCACGGCCGGCTCCTCGGGCCGCGCCCTGACGAAGTAGCCGGACTGGGGGCGGCTTTCGATGATGCCGCGGCTCTCGAGCAGGACGTAGGCGCGTATCACCGTCGTGATGCTCAGCCGGTGGTGTTGGCTGGTCTGGCGTACCGACGGGATGCGGTCGCCCGGCAGCAAGCCGCCCTGCCTGACCAGCCCTTCGACATCCGCGGCGAGTTTCTCGTACAGTTTCACACCGCTAGCCTTTCACAAATCAACATGGATCGGGATCGCCGGCCGCGCCGCAGCGCTAGCAGAGCCAGCGATTCAGATCATAGAACGGAACCAGGTCGTGCGGGCGAACCTCGGTTTGCGGCGACACCCGGACAAAGCCGGAGGCGCCGCCCAGCGCCGACACCGACGCCGCGCCCTGCTGCTCGCTGAGCCGCGCGCGATCCATCCCGCACAGCCCGGCGACGCGGGCGGCCCTGAGGAATTCGTCGCGGCCAGCGGTCTTCTCGGCGGCAAACTGCGCATGCACGAAGCCGACCGGGGGGCACAGTTCGGCCCGCCCCTGCAGCTTCCTGAGCATCGGCGTCACCAGCAGCGCAAAGGTCGTATACGCCGCCGCCGGGTTACCCGGCAGGCTCACCACCGGCTTGCCCCTGAGGCGGCCGAGGGAGATCGGCTTGCCGGGTTTCATATTGACCTTCTGGAACAGGAGTTCCCCCCCGGCCGACACCAGCGCGGCGTTTACCAGGTCCTTGGCGCCCGTGGAGGCGCCGCCGGTGACCAGCAGGATATCCGCCTCCCTGGCAAGTTCGAGCAAGGCCTCGTGGACTGCCGCCTCGTCATCCGGCACATGGTTGCGCGAGCGGACCACCGCGCCAATGGACTGGACCAGGGCCTCCAGCATCGGGCCGTTTACGTCCCAGACCTGGTGCGCGCCGTGCGGCTCGTCGTTCGCCGCCACCTCGTCGCCGGTCGTCAGGATCGCCACCTCCGCCAGCCGGAAGACCGGCACGCTGCCGACACCCTGCGAAGCGAGCGCGGCGATATGGCCCGGCTGCAGCAAGGTGCCCGCGGACAACAGCGGCTGGCCGGCCCGTACATCCTCTGCCTGCCTGCGTATGTGCTGGCCCGGCGCCGGCGCCCTGGTGAACGTCACCGAGCCATCCGCCGGCGCGGCATCCTCCTGCGGGACCACGGTATCGGCGCCGGCCGGGATCAGGGACCCGGTGTACAGCCGGATGGCATGCCCCGCCTCCAACGGCTGCGGCACCATGCCCGCGTAGCAGACCTGCTGGATGGGCAAGGGCCTGCGCCGGCCATAGTCGGCGTGGCGGATCGCATAGCCGTCCATGGCGCTCTTGTCGGCCGGCGGGGCATCGCACTGGGCTTGCATATCGCGAGCCAGGATCCTGCCATTTGCCAGGCTGAGCCAGGCCATTTCAACCTCGGCGACAGACTCGACGCTCTGGGCGAACAGCGCCTGCGCCTTATCGAACCCTAGCATGACCCACCTCCGTTATCGCAAGCGGCGGCAACGCCACGCAGGGCGGGCTCGCCTGGCATCGCCGTGTACTGGACGTAGCCGTCCTTGCGGCAAAAGCTCAGCAACTGCAGCCCCGCCTGCCCGGCGATCTGGATCGCCAGGGAGGTCGGCGCCGAGATGGTCGCCAGCAACTGGATGTTCATCCGGGCTGTCTTGCGCACCAGCTCGTAGCTGGCCCGGCTGGAAAGGAAGACAAAGCCTTCATCCGTTGCCACGTCATGCATCGCCAGGTAGCCGATCAGCTTGTCTAGCCCGTTGTGGCGGCCGACATCCTCGAATACATGGAGGACCTCGCCGGCCGGGTTGCACCAGGCCGCCGCATGCACGCCGCCGGTACGCTTCATCAGGACCTGCCACGACGGCAACTGCGAGGCGGCCCGCTCGATGATTTCCCGCGTCGGCGATATCCTCGTGCGCGGCGTCTTCATGAACTCGGGCACCAGGTCCAGCAAGGCAATGCTCTCGATGCCGCATACGCCGCAGCCGGTCCGTCCGGCGAGCGTGCGGCGATGTTCCTTCATGGCGGCAAACGCGCGCTGGCTGATGCGCAGATGCACCTCCACGCTGGCCGGGCCGACGAGCGGCTCGACATCGTAGATCTCGGCGTAGTCCTGCACCAGGCCTTCGGTCAGCGTGAAGCCGACCGCGAACTCTTCCAGGTCCAGCGGCGTGGCCATCATCACCGCATGCGAGATGCCGTTGTAGACCAGGGCGACGGGAACCTCCTGCGCCACGCTGTCGGTGGCCGGCATCGCCGTGCCTGCCCGGTGCCTGACGATCGTCCGCTCTTCGTATCCCGGGTGGATCGCCTCTTCACTACTGTGCATATCAACCTCGCCATCACAAGGGACCGTGCGGCCAGTCGCCGGACACGCACGGTGCATGGAGAAATACCGGGAGCAGTCCCGCCGGCGCGGCCGGCACGGTTTCCCGGCCGATCCGCAATGCGCGTCCTGATCCGCCTGCCGGGTCCTAGTCCGGGCTTCCCGCCTCGCCGTCGTCCGTGCTCGGGAAGCGCGCCTGGCCGTAGCGCAGGATCAGGACGCCGCACGCCAGCATGGCGATGCCGCCGCACAGCGCCAGCAGGTGCAATTCCGTCGCCTCGTTGTAGCGCAGGATCACGTCGCGAGCGAGCGAGACCATGGCGATGTAAAGCGGGAATCGCACCGGCAGCTGGCCCAGCTTGAGGTAGCGGGCCACCATGGCAAGCACCTCGAGATACAGGAACATGACGAGAAGATCGGTGATCGACACGGCGCCCGTGCCGGCAATCTTCCAGCCCTCCTGGACCATGGCGAACGACGTCGCCAGCCCGATGACGACGAGTCCGACCAGCTCGACCACGCCGAGCAGCGACTCCAGGTGCGTGCGCACGGCCGCCTGCAGCGACGATCCGCCGTGGCGCTGGCGCAGTGCATGATCCTCTGAACGTGTCATAAGCTTCATGCCGCGGCAAGCCGCTGCACGGCCGGTGTGAGCAGCACGGGGATCGACTTCGATGTCGGCGTGCCGGAACCGTCGCCGCAACTCTCCAGCGGCACCAGCGGATTGGTTTCCGGATAGTAGGCACCCAGGCAGCCCTGCGGGATGTCGTACTCGACCAGCCGGAAATCCTCCGCCCGGCGCTCGACGCCGTCGTCCCAGACGCTGGTGATATCGACGTGCTGCCCCGCGGCCAGACCCAGCCGCGCCAGGTCCGCGGCGTTGATGAATACCACCCGCCGCAACCCGAAGACGCCGCGATAGCGGTCGTCCAGGCCATAGATGGTGGTGTTGTACTGGTCATGCGAGCGCGTGGTCATCATCACCATCAGCGCATCGCCGTAGCGCGCGCGCGCGCGGCTGATCGGCGTGTCCTTCTCGATGCTGTTCACCACGAACTCGGCCTTGCCCGACGCGGTCTTCCAGACGCGGTTGCGCGATGCCGGCGTCAGGTGGAAGCCGCCCGGGATCGCCACGCGCGCGTTGTAGTCCTCGAAGCCGTCCAGCACCTTTTCGATGGCGTCGCGGATGCGTGCATAGTCCCCGGCGTACCACATCCAGTCGATCTTGCCGGAGCCGAGCGTGGCCTGCGCCATGCGCGCAACGATCGCCGTCTCGGACAGCAGGTCCGGCGATGCCGGCTCGTTCATGCCGTAGGAGATATGCACCATGCAGACCGAATCCTCGACGGTCACGCCCTGGGCCACGCCGTCCTGCAGGTCGATCTCGGTCCGTCCCAGCGTGGGCAGCAACAGCGCTGCCTTGCCATGCACCAGGTGGCTGCGGTTGAGCTTGGTGGCGATATTGACGATCAGCTCGCACTTGCGCAGCGCATCCCAAGTGCGCGGCGTGTCCGGCGTGGCGATCGAGAAGTTGCCGCCCAGCCCGACGAACACCTTGACCCGGCCATCGAGCATTGCCGAGATGGTATTGACCACGTCGTAGCCGTGCTTGCGCGGCGGCTCGAAGCCGAAGGTGGCACCGAGGCGGTCGAGGAACGCGTCGTCAGGCTGCTCCTCGATGCCGACCGTGCGGTCGCCCTGCACGTTGGAGTGGCCGCGCACCGGCATCAGGCCGGCGCCCTCGCGCCCGATGTTCCCGCGCAGCATCATCAGGTTGGAGAGTAACTGGATGGTCCCGACCGAGTTCTTGTGTTGCGTGAGGCCCATGCCCCAGCAGGCAATGACCCGCTTGCCGTTGACGTAGACGTCCGCCAGCGCGTCGATGTCCTGGCGGCTCACGCCCGACTCCTCGACGAGTTCCGCCCAGCTCTGCGCCCGCAGATCGTCGGCGAACTGTTCGAAACCGTTGGTGTGTTCGTGGATGAAGCCGACATCGATCACCCGCTGCGCGCCGAGCACGACCGCGTCGTCGTCGAGCTCGATCACGCGCTTGGCGAGGCCCTTGATCAGGGCAAAGTCGCCGCCCAGCCTGGGCCGCACGAACATCGACGCGATCCTGGTGCTGGAGCCGGTCAGCATTTCCACCGGATGCTGGGGGCTGGAGAACCGCTCCAGCCCGCGCTCGCGCAGCGGGTTGATGGAGACGATGGTGGCACCCCGCCTGGCGCATTCGCGCAGCTCGCCGAGCATGCGCGGATGATTGGTCGCCGGGTTCTGGCCGAAGATCAGGATCGTGTCGGCGTGCTCGAAATCGTCCAGCACCACGGTGGCCTTGCCCACGCCCACCGTGACCGGCAGCCCGCGGCTGGTGGCCTCGTGGCACATGTTCGAACAGTCCGGGAAGTTGTTGGTGCCGTATGCCCTGACAAACAATTGGTAAAGGAACGCGGCTTCGTTGCTGGCGCGGCCCGAGGTATAGAAGGCAGCCTGGTCCGGGTCATCGAGGGCGTTCAGGTGGCGCCCGATGATGGCGAAGGCGTCGTCCCACGAAACGGCCGCGTATTTATCGGTCTGCGGGTCGTACGCCAACGGATGGGTGAGGCGGCCGTGCTGCTCGAGCTCGAAGTCGGTCTGCTGCATCAGCTCCGCCACCGTATGGCTTGCGAAGAATTCGGGCGTGACGCGCTTGCTGGTCGCCTCCGCCGCAACCGCCTTGACGCCGTTCTCGCAGAACTCGAAGGTCGAGGCGTGTTGCTTGTCCGGCCAGGCACAGCCCGGGCAATCGAAGCCGTCGGCCTGGTTCTGCTTGAACAGCGTCTTGTACTTGCCTCCGGCAACCCTCTCCTTGATCAGGTTGATGGCCACGTACTTCAGTGCCCCCCACCCGGCGGCAGGGTGAGTGTAGGGAGCGATGTGGCCCTTTTCGGGTGCAGGTGAGCTCATGGCGGTAATGTCCTCAAGAATGGCATCGGCGGCCGCGGTCGGATCCGGGGCGACGGCACGCTCTGCATGCAGTACAGCCAGAGTAAGTGCGGGAGGCGTCGCGGGGTACGCACAGACCGACACCCGTGCGAGCAGTACAGTCGGCCCGCACCGGAACTGTGCTTCGTCTTGTCCGGGGGGATTGTGTGGGCCGCGTCACCCGCGACCGATCCGAAGTCGATCCTGTCGCGGCGCGCCGGGCCACAAACTGTTCTGCGCCGGTGGGCGTGGCACTGTACCCATTGCCCCGGGGCTGCCCCTTCTACCATCAGGCCGACGCTCCCCACGCGCACGCCGCCGGACAACACCGCCACGGGCGCGACCTGATTCGAGAGACCCATGAAACTACATCTGAAGTACTTCGCAAGCATCCGCGAGGCCGCCGGACTAGGCGAGGAAACGCTCGACGCGCCGGCAAGCGTGGCCACCGTCCTGGATCTGCGTGTTCATCTTGCCAGCCGCGGTGGCGCCATCGGCGACGCGCTGCGTGACGACCGCCCGGTCCGCGTGGCCCTGAACCAGGCCGTCTGCACGATGCAGAGCCGGCTCAGGAGCGGCGACGAGGTGGCACTGTTTCCTCCGGTTACCGGCGGGTAGGGCCAGGTCACCGGCCGCCGCGCAGGCGTTTGGCTCAGCCAGGCAACGCCTCCAGGGCAAAGTCGATGAACGCCCGCGCGGCGGCGCTTCGGTACGCGCCCTTGCGCTGGAGCAAGGCGGCTTCCCGCGATGGCAGGGGCGGCTCCAGCTTTATCTTGCACAAGCCGCCACTTTCCTGCGCGATGGCGGCGGGCAGCACCGTCATCAGCCGGCCGCGCTGGACCGCCTCGATCACCGCGTTGACCGAGTTTGCCTCGAGCGCGATCCGCGGCACCACGCCGATCCGGCCCAGGTAGTTGTCGACGTAATGGCGTGTCGCGAATTCGGTGGTCAGCAAGGCAAAGGGCTCGCCCTCCAGTTCGTTCAGCGTCAAAGCCGTACGCCTGCCGGCGTAGCGGTGCCTCGTGCCCACCACCAGCGCCAGCGCCTCCACCAACAGGGTCTGGACTTCGATATCCACCAGGCGCACATCCCTGAATGCGATCCCCACGTCGAGGCGATCCTCCGCCAGCAGCTGTTCGATCTGCTCCTGCGGCATTTCCAGCACACTCAGCGCGACGCCGGGATAACGCTCGTTGAAATCCATCACCAGGGGTCCGACCAGATAGGGGGTGAAGGTCGGCGTCATCGCCAGCCGCAGGCTGCCGCGCGTCAGTTCCTGCACATCGTGCACCGCCCTTTTCCCCGCTTCGAGATCCTGCAGCGCACGGCGCGCATAGAGCAGGTACGCCTGTCCCGCGTCAGTGGTCCGGATGCCGCGCCCGGACCGGTCGAACAGCTGCACGCCCAGGGTTTCTTCGAGCTGCCGGATCTGCTGCGAAAGGGTCGGCTGGGAGACATGCAGCACCTCGGCCGCCCGGGTGAAGTTGCCGCTCTCGGCGACGGCGAGGAAGTAACGGATATGACGGAGGAGCATCGGATTCCATTATTGGACTTGCCTATGAAAAGCATGATAAGCCGGTGTCGGATCCAATGGCAAAACATGCCCATCCCGCACCCGCCGGGACCCCGCGCGCAACGAAGTCCCTGCCGGCCTGGCTGTTCCGACCCATACCGGCTACAGGCTGCACACGCGCCCCGCCACGCGCGGCGGCTCCCGGCAAGTTCCGCGGCGCTCCCGGCTTTCGCATAGAACGCCGGCTGCGTGTATGCTTTGAAGACCACACCTTGTTCGCGCCATCGGTCATGAACGCCCCCGCCCCTGCCGCCCCTTCGCAAGCCCCCCGCCCGCACGGTGCTTCGATCTCGCCCGATGTCAGCTTTCGCGAGGTCGTGGAGAGCATCGTGGACTATGCAATCTTTACCCTCGACACGGCCGGGCGGGTCACGAGCTGGAATGCCGGCGCGCGGAAGATGAAGGGCTACGCCGACAATGAAATACTCGGCGAGCATTTCTCCAGGTTCTACACCGAAGAGGCAATCGCGCGCGGCTGGCCGGAGCACGAACTGCGCGTGGCCCGGCTGGAAGGCCGGTTCGAAGACGAAGGTTGGCGGGTCCGCGCCGATGGCACCCGTTTCTGGGCCAACGTCATCATCACGGCCATCCGCGATGCCGACGGCCAGGAAAGCGGCTTCATCAAGGTCACCCGCGACCTGACCGAACACCGGCGGACCGAGGAGGCCCTGCGGCAAAGCGAGGAAATCCTGCGCTTGCTGGTCGAAGGGGTCAAGGACTATGCGATCTTCCTGCTCGACCCGCACGGCTGCGTGATCAGCTGGAATTCGGGCGCCACGCTGATCAAGGGCTACACCCGCCAGGAAATCCTGGGCCGGCATTTCTCGCTCTTCTATCTGCCCGAGGACATCGCCGACGGCAAGCCCGAGCGCGAGCTCGCCACGGCGCGCCGCGTGGGGAGTGTCGAAGACGAAGGCTGGCGCGTGCGCAAGGACGGCTCGACCTTCTGGGCCAATGTCATCATCACCCCGGTCTATGACTCAACCGCCGTCCTGCGGGGCTTTGCCAAGGTCACGCGTGACATGACCGAGCGGCGCCGCACGGAAGAACTGGAGCGTTCCAGCCGGCGCATGACAGAGTTCCTCGCCACCCTTTCGCACGAGTTGCGCAATCCGCTGGCACCCGTTCGCAACGCGCTCAACGCGATGAAGCTGCTGCCTGATGGCCGCCACGTCGTCGAACGCTGCCACGCGTTGATAGACCGCCAGATCACGCTCCTGACCCGGCTCGTGGACGACCTCCTCGACGTGGGGCGCATCAGCTCCGGAAAAATCGAACTGCGGCTGGCCCCGGTGGAGTTTCGCGAACTGGTGTCCCATGCCATCGAGGCCACGGCACCGGTGCTCGAGGCGCGCGCCCAGACCGTGCGCGTCGATCTGCCGCCTGTGCCCGTCGTCCTGACCGCCGACCGCACGCGGCTGGTGCAGGTACTGCAGAACCTGCTGGTCAACGCATCGAAATTCTCGCCCGAGCACTCCATCATCGACGTGGCAGGCACGTTGGGTGAGCGTCATCTCATGTTCAGGATTTCCGACCAGGGGGCCGGCATATCCGCCGACGCGCTCGATAGCATCTTCGACCTGTTCGTGCAGGTCAACCGATGGACAAGCAACCATAGCGGGGGGCTGGGCATCGGCCTGTCCCTTTCCCGCTCATTGGTGGAGCTGCATGGCGGCACCATTTCCGCCGCCAGCGCCGGGCTGGGCAAAGGCAGCACCTTCACCGTCCGCCTGCCCTATCATTCCCCGCCGGCCAGCGCGGAGCGGGCAAGCGCATCACGCGCGGCGGCGGCACGCGAGGCGTGCCTGCGCGTACTTGTCATCGACGACAACCAGGACTCGGCCGACAGCCTGTCCATGCTGCTGACGCTGCGCGGCCATGAGGTGGTGACCGCCTACGATGCCGAGCAAGGCATCCTCGCGTCCGCCAGATGCCACCCCGATCTTGCCCTCATCGATATCGCCATGCCCGGCATGGACGGCCTGGCGGCGGTGCGCGCGCTGCGTGAGTTGCCAGCATGCGCACGCACGCGATTCGTCGCCATGACCGGCTTTGGCCAGCCCGAAGACCGGGAGCGCACCCGTGCCGCAGGCTTCCACTTGCACCTGGTCAAACCGATCGATCTGCCCACGCTAGTCGAACTGCTGGCACAGACGGGGCAGCCGCCGGCCTGAGTGGCGAGCGCCACCGCGCAGCCGCCTGGCGTTGTCCGCGGTGACGCGAGACCGTCGACATGCCTGACGATGTGGCCAGCCGCGCCATTGCACGGGGCGCAGCCCTCGCGACGCTCGCCAGACAGGTCCGTCCTTTGGTCCTGACCCAAGGCACCGGACATGCCCCCCCTTGCCAGCGAAGCGCAGCCTGATCTGGCGTCAGCATGCCAAGCCAGCAGCCAGTGGCGACTCTCCTTATCTGATAAGGCCGACTTAGAACCGCACGGGACATCGCTGTCATGAAATTGAAATATTCAATTCCATGAATTTTATTCTGAAAATTATCTTCAATAGCGATATCAGCTCATCCGTATATGCTTATAAATTCCAAAGAGGAAGTAATGTCTCCTGCAAGGCTTCCATCCTGGATAGGCATACCGCGGTCGGCACATCCAGGCGCTTCGAATAGCGTACCAAACGAATGGCGTGCCAAAGCCATGCAGGGCACGGTCCGAGTCATTCCCATACCAGGAAAATCGCACGCAACTCAAAAAATGCGCTTCAGGTTTGCGGGCAAGAATCTATGCTTGATAGCTAGTCAATACGAGGAGAGAGGAGCGTAGCCAGCGGGGCTCAATGAATAGTTCGACTTATCCAGGAAATGAACATGAATTGGGGAAAAAATGAGTGGTAGCCGGATCTGCTGGAGCGTGTGGCATCGTGTGAGCGTCGCCTGTGCCATCGCGGTATTTTTCATGTCCGCACGAGCCGGCGAGATAACCGGTGCCGGCTCGACCTTCGTCTATCCCATGCTCTCCAAATGGGCGGCCACGTATTACGTCAAGACGGGACAGCAGGTGAACTATCAAGCCACCGGGTCTGGCAACGGCATCAAGCAGATCAAGGCCGGCAGCGTCGACTTTGGCGCCTCCGACATGCCGCTCAAGCCAGATGAGTTGCGCGCGGCAGGTCTCGTCCAGTTTCCGCTTGTCATCGGCGGCGTGGTGCCGGTGATCAATCTGGACGGGATCGCACCAGGCCAGATCCGCCTGACCGGCCCGCTGCTCGCGGATATCTTCCTGGGCAAGGTAGTCAACTGGAGCGACCCTGCCATCGCCGCGATCAATCCAGGCATGCGCTTTCCCCCGCAGAAGATCGTCGTGGTCCATCGCAGTGACAGTTCGGGCACCACATTCAACTGGGCTGACTACCTGTCCAAGGTGAACGGTGAGTGGAAAGCCAGCGTCGGCGCCGGGACCACCGTCAAGTGGCCCGTGGGGATCGGCGCCAACGGCAATGACGGTGTCGCCATCTATCTGAAGAACGTCAAGGGCGCGATTGGCTATGTCGAGCTAGCCTATGCCTTGCAGCGAAAACTCCCCTACGCATCCGTGCAGAATCGCGGAGGCAACTACGTTGCGCCCACGCGCGAAACGTTCAGCGCCGCGGTGGCATCTGCCGCATGGCAGAAGAGCGCGGACTTCTACCAGGTGGCAACCGATGCGCCAGGCCTCAATGCGTGGCCCATTGCCGGCGTCGTGTTTGTGATCATGCCCAGGACGTCAAGGAGCCCGGCGACGGCGAAGGACGCCCTCGCCTTTTTCAGGTGGGCGCTGAACGAAGGGCAGGCAGACACCGGCGCCGAACACTATGTTTCACTCCCGCCCGACCTGGTCAGGCAAGTCGAGTCCTACTGGGATGAGAACATCAGGTAGGCGGTGGGGTTCCGGTCTCGACCAGAACGCCCGCAAACCCGAGACGGTCGTAGTGCGCTAGCGCGGCTCGCCGGTCGGCGAGCGTCATGACGTCCAGGCCGTCCGCCGTCGCCGGCATACTTGGCCTATCGTTGCTTTGCCGAAGCCTCGAACCTGGCCAATACCCGAGCCTGGACAGCATCCATGATGGTGAGGACCTGGTCATCGACGGACGCACTTGCTGTCACACCAGTCGCATCCTTCGGCTTTGAGCCGACCGGATAGAAAACGAATACCGTGTCGAACCTGCCTGCCGACACTTTCTTCAAGCGCCGGTTGAGTGCCTTCAGGTACTGTTTCTTGATTGCCTTTGACATAGGGTTCCGGACGCTCCGTGCTGTTGCAAATGGCGAGGCTCAAGCGCCCGTGACGCGTTGCCCTCGTCGTCGAAGTGCTTCTTTGACTCTCTTCTCCGCCAACAGTAGAACATAGTCCGGGAACTTCGCATCGGTCGAAAGTGCGTCCCACGCGCTCCAGAATTCCCATTGAATAACTTCCCTCGGCACATTGTGGCACCGGGCGATCCGGTCAATTGCCTCCACCACGGACGAAGGGCGCGCCGGGCGGCCGTCGCCAGGACCAGGAGCGCTTACCGAGGGATCTGTCGGCGCAGCCTCGACTGAGTGATGCATGATTACCTTCCGCAGCGGAACGTCAGCTTGAGTCTAGACGCCGCAGGGCCCGTACGCATGCAGGATTTCAGCCGCCCCGGTATTGCCAGGCCCGTCAGGGCCCATGCACGAACTCCACCTGAATCACCATGTGCACGACGTCGTCCACGGCGGGGAACCATGTTGCAAAGCCGAACTCCCGGCGGCTGACGTCTCCGGCCGCGGAAAAGGCAAGCGTGCCTTCGCGATGCGGATCGCCGGCGGGGGCGTCCGGTGTCACGAGCAGGCTGATCGGACGCGTGATGCCGCGGATCGTAAGGTCGCCGAGCAGCCGCCCGCCGCCATCGCCGGTGCTGGCAAAGCTGGTGCTGACAAAGCTGATCTCCGGATAGCTGGCGACATCGAGCATGCCGCCGCCCCGGATAATCGCGGACAGGAAGCGCGGGCGCGCCTCGACGCTTGCGGCATCGATCGTCACCGTCACGCGGCCCGACTCAAGACCTGATCCTGTGCCTTCGAGTTGCGCGCTCATGCGGTGAAAGCGCATGCGGATCCTTGAGTGCGTGAAGGCGACGACATCGAGTGTGACGCTCGATCGCTGCGGCGCAAGCACGTACCGATCGGGGTGCCTGTCGGTCTCGGCCTGCTGTGCCTCGCCGACGGCAATCGCCAGCACCGCGAATGTCGCGAGCATGAGCCTGGCGACCGCATGCACGCGGGTGGCGCGGATCCGGCGTGGCGAATCGTGCACGATGCCTCCCCTGAAGAAGGAATGTGGCCCGCCTGGGTAAACGCGTGGCGGCCGGCATTTATTCCAGGCCCGCCGCCCGGTCGGGAAGCCGGGCGCTGCGCGATCGAGCAACGCACAAGGGCCTGTCAAGCCTGCGCGAAATCCCGGGCCGCAGGCGCCCGCGACGAGATCAGGAAGCTCCGTGTCGGGAAGCCCGGCAATCCCCAATGAGGCGAGCGGGGTTCCATATTCTCCGGACATCCGCGTGGCAGCGACGTTCTCCGCATATGTGCGTTTCCGCACAGTATGGTGCCCAGTGCTGCGGCCGTCTTCCGCTATGGTAGACATTGCACGGTGCGCCCGGTATGTCGCGCCGCTTGCCGGAAGCTGCCAGGTATTAAAGGCGAATCCGCCAGCCGATGAAACCCGCCGCCTGGCGTCCTGCAAAGAGCGTAGCGCAACGCAGGTCGCGATCATGGTGGCTCTTAGCTCGTCCCTTCCGTGCAGTCGCCCGCAAGACCAAGGCCTCGTTCTTCCGGACCAATTGGCGGACGATGGTCACGCGCTTCGTCCTTGGTTTCCGATGGGCCTGTCGCATAGGGTTGCTATACGCGGGATAGCCTCGGATCTCCGGCATGATGCAGGCCAACTGCCATGAAGCTGGCAGCGGAGCCCAAATGAAAAAGGGCTTCCATTTCTGGAAGCCCTTTTAATAGGTGGTGCGGCTGGCAGGATTCGAACCCACGACCCCTTGGTTCGTAGCCAAGTACTCTATCCAACTGAGCTACAGCCGCACGCGAGGTCGCCATTGTAGCGCAGCGGCGCATGAATGCAAGCGTTTTTTACATCCGTATGGCACACCTCTCCCCAGGCCGTCAAACAGCCTGCCCTGCCTGCCTGCTGCCTGCGAGAGACCTGCCTACCAGCGATAGCGCGCGCCCAAGGTGCCGCCCGGACTGCGGCCGGCCTTCAGCTTGAGCCATAACTTGACGCCACCGTTGGTGCTGCCGTGCGCGCCCACATTGAGCGACAGCAGGCCACGCAGCATGTCGGGATCGATGCGCGTGCCATTGATATTGATGACCTGCTTGCGGTCCTGCCATAGATCCGCTTCGACAAAGGGATAGATGCCGTTGGCGCCGGTGAGCCGCGTGGGCTGGGTGCGGTACAGCCGCACCATCACCTCGGCGGCGCTGGCATCGCCTGGCTGGACACCGAGGAAGCCAGAGCCACCCCTGTCGGCGCCGGACTGGTAGGCGATCTGCACGCGTGGCTGGATCGTGAGGCCGCCGGCCTGCGGCAGCACGGTATCCAGCGCCAGCGCCAGGCTCTGCACGCGGTTGCCGACATAGCCAGTAGCGCTCGTGACATCGTCCAGGTGCAGCGATACCGCGGGCCGCGCGGGTCTTGGAGCGGGCTCCGTGTAGACGATGCCGGCGGCCGCGGCCAGCGGGCCGGGCGCATCGTTGTAGGCAGTGGAAGGCGGCCCGGATGAGAGCGCCACGGCGGGCCGGCCCCAGCCGCCGAGCGAGGCCGCCAGGCTGGGCTGGGCGGCAGTGGCGCCTGCCGGCAATTCCGTGGGGACTGCGGCTGACGCGCCCGACTGCTCGTCCGACGCGGCAGGCTTCATGACAACCACCACCACGACAGCTTCGTTGCTGGCTACCTGGGTGGGTGATTCGGATTCGAACGGATCCCAGGCGAGGCCGGCGCCGCCGCCGGCCGGGCGTTCTTCGGCCTGCGCCAGCGTGGCGACAAGGAAGGCAAGTACGGAGCAACAGCGCAGGCAGCAGGCATGAGGATGGAGATGGGACACGCTCGTGCAATGCCCGGAAGCAGCGCTGCCCGCACCGCCTCCTGTGCTGCTCGGAGATGACACGCCCCTGGCCATGACTGCACCCCTGGCTCGAAAAAAGCTACGACTTTCGCTTGAGCATAGGTCAAAGCCGGCGCAAGCGTTAGGATCTGCACGCTTACCTTCGTGCGGCGCCGCACGACCTGGGTTTCGGCGGCCGGGCCTGCGCGCCCGGGGCCGGCAGTTGCACCGGTCGCGGGATGGCATCGCCACGGCTTTCGCCACCCCGATGCCGCGCCACAAAGGACGCGCCATAAAAAAAAGGCCGCTGCGTAAGCAACGGCCTTTTTTATCGAGTCTTGGTGCCCAGAAGAGGACTCGAACCTCCACAGTGTTGCCACCGCTAGGACCTGAACCTAGTGCGTCTACCAATTTCGCCATCTGGGCTTCGTTTTGCTGCCTGAATTGCTGCAGCGCTGCGAAGAATTGAATTATGCCGAGTGCGGAATATCCTGTCAACTGCCCCTCGGTACTTTCTTTCAAGAACGCGTCTTGCCCCGGGTGGCGCGCGCGGTCATGGCTGGAAGCACACCTGCCCTGGCCGGCCGGCCAGATGCAACGTGGCGGTAGCCGGGCGCGTGCTGGCCACCACCTTGCCGCCGCGCAGCACCAGCAACCGCGTGGCGCGCAGCCGGATCGCCTCCACCGGATCGCGCGCCTGCAGCAACACAAGGTCGGCACGGCAACCGGGCGCGATACCGTAGCCTTCCAGGCCCAGGATGCCGGCAGGTGTCTTCGTGACCGCATCGAAACAGGCGCGCATGGCATCCTGCCCGGTCATCTGCGCCACGTGCAGGCCCATGTGCGCCACCTCCAGCATGTCGCCGGAGCCCAGCCCGTACCACGGGTCCATCACGCAATCGTGGCCGAAGGCAACCGGCACGCCCGCGGCCATCAGTTCCGGCACCCGGGTCATGCCACGGCGCTTCGGGTAGGTATCGTGCCGGCCCTGCAGCGTGATATTGATCAGCGGGTTGGCGATGGCGGCCACGCCGGCTTCGCGCATCAGCGGGATCAGCTTGGACACGTAGTAGTTGTCCATCGAGTGCATCGAGGTCAGGTGCGAGCCGGTGACCCGGCCCTGCATCCCCAGGCGCACCGACTGCGCCGCCAGCGTTTCGACATGGCGCGACAAGGGATCGTCGCTCTCGTCGCAATGCATGTCCACGCGCAGGCCGCGCTCGCAGGCCAGTTCACACAGGATGCGCACGGATTCCGCGCCATCGGCCATGGTGCGCTCGAAATGCGGAATACCGCCGACCACATCCACGCCCATGTCGAGCGCCCGCCTGAGGTTGTCGAGCGCGCCAGGCGCGCGCAGCACGCCGTCCTGCGGAAACGCCACCAGTTGCAGGTCCAGGTAGGGCTTGACCCTCTCGCGCACGTGCAGCAGCGCCTCGGTGGCGAGCAGGCGCGGGTCGCAAACATCCACGTGCGAGCGGATCGCCAGCAGCCCCTTGGCCACGGCCCAGTCGCAATAGGCGAGCGCGCGCTCGACGATGGCCTCCTGCGTCAGCAGCGGCTTGAGTTCGCCCCATAGCGCAATGCCCTCCAGCAAGGTGCCGGACTGGTTGATGCGCGGCTTGCCGTAGGACAGCGTGGAATCCATGTGGAAATGCGCATCGACGAAGGGGGGCGTCACCAGTTGGCCGGCAGCGTCGACCTCGGTGGCCGCGTGCGCCGTGAGGGCCGGCTCCGCGGCCTTGATACGATCGCCGGCGATGCCGATATCGATGCCGGTGCGCCCATCCGGGAGCGAGCAGTTGCGCAGGATCAGGTCGAGCATGATGGGCTCTTTTTCTTGGTGTTTCCGTGTGGATCAGCGTTCGCCCTTGCGATAGGGCTTCATCAGCGCCTGCGGATAGGTGGCGCGCCGCGCCACCAGCACCAGCGCGAGAATCGACAGTACATAGGGCAGCATCAGGTAGAGCTGGTAGGGCAGCGGCGGCAGCCCGGGCAGGCTGGCACCGCTTTGCTGCAGGCGCAGCTGCAACGCATCGAATGCCGCGAACAGCAAGGCGCCCGCCAGCGCCCGGCCGGGACGCCACGAGGCGAACACCACCAGCGCCACGCAGATCCAGCCGCGGCCGTTGATCATATTGAAGAAGAACGCATTGAAGGCCGACAGCGTGAGGAAAGCACCGCCCACCGCCATCAGCGCCGAGCCGGCCATCACCGCGCCGATGCGCATGGCGCCCACGCGGATGCCCTGCCCTTCGGCCGCGGCGGGATTCTCGCCCACCATGCGCACCGCCAGCCCGAGCGGCGTGCGATAGAGCAGCCAGGCCACCAGCGGCACCAGCGCCAGCGCCAGCAAGGTCAGCGCCGTTTCCTCGCCGAGCACCGGGCCGAGCAACCCGCCCAGCAACGGCACCTCCGCCATCCAGCGCATCGGCCCGAAGGGCGTGATGGTCGGCGGCGTGGACACCGAGGCAAAGCCGAGCCGGTAGGCGTAGTAGGACAGGCTGGTGGCCAGCATCGTCACGCCGAGCCCGGCCACGTGCTGCGACAGCGCCAGGCTCACCGTGAGCCAGCCGTGCAGCAGGCCGAACACCAGCCCCACGCCCGCCGCGGCAGCCACCCCGCCCCACAGCGGCATGCCGTGGTAGACGGCCAGCCAGCCGCCGAAGGCGCCCGCCACCATGATCCCCTCGATGCCGAGGTTGAGCACGCCGGCGCGCTCGCACAGCAGCACGCCGAGCGTGCCGAAGATGAGCGGCGTGGCCACGCGCAGCACCGCGATCCAGAATGGCGCGGCAGCCAGGATATCGAGCAGTTCCATCAGGCCACCTTGCGCACGGCGTCGAAGCGGATGCGGTAACGGGTGAGCATGGTCGCCACCAGCATGGCCAGCAGGGCCACCGCCACGATCACGTCGGCAATCGCGTTGGGCACGCCCACGGCGCGGCTCATGCCGTCGGCTCCGACCAGCACGCCGGCCACGAAGACCGAGGCCGCCACCACGCCGAGCGGATGCAGCGCGGCCAGCATGGCGATCACCACGCCCGCGTAGCCGTAGCCAGGCGAGATATCGAGCGTGAGATAGCTGGTGCGGCCCGCCACCTCGATCACGCCCGCCAGCCCTGCCAGCGCGCCCGACAGCAGCGCCGTCCACATCGTCACGCGCCGCACCGGCACCCCGACGAAGGCCGCGGCGCGCGCGTTGGCGCCCACCGCGCGCATCTGCATGCCAAACACCGTGAAGCGGTTGACCGCCCACAGGATCACCGCCAGCGCGCACGCCAGCAGCAAGCCGCTGTGCACGCGCGTGCGCTCCATCAGCTTCGACAGTTCCAGCTCCGGCACCAGCGGCACGGATTGGGGCCAGCCCATCGCCATGGCGTCCTTCATCGGCCCGTCCAGCATCATCGACACAAGCAGCAGCACGATGAAGTTGCCCAGCAAGGTGGTCACCACCTCGTCCACGCCGAGCCGCGTCTTGAGCCACGCGGCGCCGAGCAGGAGCAAGGCGCCCGCCAGCATGCCCGCCCCCACCATCAGCGCGAAGTGCACGCCGGCCGGAAGCTGCTGGGCCCACGGCGCGGCCGCGCCGTCGACCTGCCCGCCCACCGCCACCGCCGCCAGCGCGCCGAGATAGAGCTGCCCTTCCGCGCCGATGTTGAACAGGCGGGCGCGAAACGCCACCGCTACCGACAGCCCCGTGAGGATCAGGGGCGTGGCGCGCGTCAGCGTTTCCGACCACGCGAAGCGCGAGCCGAAGCCACCCTCGAGCAACAGCGCATAGGCGCGCCCCACCGGTGCGCCGGCCCAGCGCACCAGCACGGCGCAGATCAGCAAGGTGGCGGCGATGGCGATCACGGGCGCGGCCAGCATGGCGACACGCGAGACGCCGGTCCGGGGTTCAAGCCGCATGCAGCGTCTCCCCATGCGCGCCCGCGCCAGCGGCATCGCCCGCGCCGGCCATCGCCAGGCCGAGCTCGCCCAGCGTCCAGGCAGCCGTCGGGCGGGCCGGCGTGAGGCGCCCGGCATGCATCACCGCGATGCGGTCCGCGAGCGCGTGGAGTTCGTCGAGGTCCTCCGAGATCAGCAGCACGGCCGCGCCTTCGCGCGCCGCGTCGAGCAGGCGGGCGCGCACATAGGCCACCGCGCCGATGTCGAGCCCCCAGGTGGGCTGGCTGGCCACCACCAGCAGCGGCGCCTTGCCCTCCCCGCGCACCGAGAGCGCACGGCCCAGGATCAGCTTCTGCATATTGCCGCCGGACATGGTGCGCGCCGGCACGTCGATGCCGGCCGTGCGCACGTCGAAACGGGCCACCAGCTCGCGCGCGAAGCGTTGCGCCGCCGCGCGGCGGATCACGCCGGCCCGTGAAAAATGCGGCTGGCCAAGCTGTTCGCTGGCTGCGTTCTCCCATACCGCCAGATCGCCGACGACGCCAACCGCATGCCGGTCCTCCGGCACGCGCGCCACCCCCGCGCCGATCCACGCAGCGGGCCGCGCCGGCATGGGCTTGCCGGCCAGGGTGACGCCACCTTCCGATGCGGCGAGGGTACCGCTGAGCAGCTCGGCCAGTGCGGCCTGCCCGTTGCCGGACACGCCCGCGATGCCGACGATCTCCCCTGCGCGCACCTGGAGGCTGAGCTGGCTGAGCAGTGCGCGCCCGTCCGCCGCGCGCGCGCCGGCCTGCCGCAACGCCAGCACCACGTCGGCTTCGTCCGCGCCGCCTTCCAGTGGCACCCGCTCCGGCATGGACACCACGCGGCCCACCATCAGCTCGGCCAGTTCGGCCTTGCTGGTTTGCGCGGCGGCGCGCTGCGCCACCAGCCGCCCGCCGCGCAGTACGGCGATGCGGTCCGAGACGCGCAGCACTTCGTCGAGCTTGTGGCTGATGAAGATCACCGACAAGCCCTCCGCGATCAATTGCGCCAGCGTGGCGAACAGCGTCTCGGCCTCGTGCGGCGTCAGTACCGCGGTGGGCTCGTCCAGGATCAGCACGCGCGCGCCGCGGTACAGCGCCTTGACGATCTCCACGCGCTGACGCTCGCCCACCGACAGCTCGCCCACGCGCGCGCCCGGCCGCACGCCCAGGCCGAAACGCTGCGCCAGCGTCAGCACCTTCTCGCGCGCGGCGCGCCGCTCCAGCCGCCAGTGCCACAGCGGCTGCGTGCCGAGCAGGATGTTGTCCAGCACCGAAAGGTTGTCGGCCAGCGTGAAATGCTGGTGCACCATGCCGATGCCCGCCGCCAGCGCGGCGCGCGGCTGGCCGGGCGGCAGGCGCTGGCCATCGACCTCGACCGTGCCCGCATCGGCCACGTAGTGCCCGAACAGGATGCTGACCAGCGTGCTCTTGCCAGCGCCGTTCTCCCCCAGCAGGGCCAGCACCTCGCCACGCTGCAGATCGAGCGAGATATCGTCGTTGGCCAGCAGCGTGCCGAAGCGCTTGGTGATGCCGCTCAGGCGCAGGATGGGGGTGGTCATGGGCGATGGATGAATATCAGGTCGGGCATTGAAAGCAGGGACGGCCCGCTCCCCTCTCCCACCCGGCCGGAGAGGGAAGCAGGCAAGGGCAGCCCATTGAAAGCGCCCTCACTGCGACGACTTCGGCTCCGTCTCGACCACCTTGACCGCGAACTTGCCGTCGAGAATCGCCTTCTCCCTGGCCTTGACCTTGCCCATCACGTCGCCCGGCACCTTGCCCTCGAAGGTGCCCAGCGGCGCCAGCTCGGCGCCCTTGAACTTCATCAGGGAGTAAGGGCCGTAGTCCTCGTTCTTGAACTGGCCGGACTTGACCTTTGCGAGCGCCGCGCCCACCGTGGGCTCCATGTTCCACAGCGCCGAAGCCACCACGGTGGCAGGATACTGCGGCTGGGTGTTGATGACGTTGCCGATGGCCAGCTTGCCTTTTTCCTTGGCGGCGTCCGAGACGCCGAAGCGTTCGGCGTAGAGCACGTCCGCGCCCTTGTCGATCATGGCGAAGGCGGCTTCCTTGGCCTTGGGCGGGTCGAACCACGAACCGATGAAGCTGACCGTGAACTTCACCTTGGGATTGACCTCGCGCGCGCCTTCCATGAAGGCATGCATCAGCCGGTTCACTTCGGGGATGGCGTAGCCGCCGACCATGCCGATATGGTTGGTCTTGGTCATGCCGCCCGCGATCATGCCGGTGAGGTAGGAAGGCTCCTGGATATAGTTGTCGAACACCGAGAAATTGGGCGCCTGCGGCTTGCCGGAGGAACCCATCAGGAAGGCGATCTTCGGGTAGTCCTTGGCCACCTTGCGCGCCGCCGCTTCCACGGCGAACGACTCGCCCAGGATCAGCGCCGAGCCCTGCTCGGCATACTGGCGCAGCACGCGTTCATAGTCGGCGTTGGAGACGCTCTCCGAGAACACGTAGTCGATCTCGCCGCGCGCCTTGGCCTCGTTGAGCGCCTTGTGGATGCGCGACACCCACTGCTGCTCCACAGGCACGGTGTAGACCGCCGCGACTTTCACCTTGGCCTGCGCCATGGCTGGCTGCATGCCGGCGAGCGTGCCTGCGCCGGCCATGGCCGCCGCGAACTTCAACCAGGTCCTGCGCTTGCCCTCAAACCTCATGGCTTTCTCCCCTTGTTGACAACTTCATGGCCAGGCCGGCCGGTTCCAGCCCGCAACCGCGCAGCAGCAGCCGCACCAGGTGGTCGGTGGCCTGTTCGAAATCGCGCTGGCCCAGGTGGCTCACCC
>NZ_JBFTND010000053.1:0-36308 GCF_056397305.1 Cupriavidus sp. 05N40 | reverse complement strand
CGATACCACTACCGCCGTCAAGAACACGCGCAAGCTGATCAGCGAGGACAAGGTCGATGTGGTGGTGGGTTCGACCGTGACGCCGAATTCGCTGGCGATGGTGGACGTGGTGGCCGAGAACGAGACGCCGATGATCACGCTGGCCGCCTCGGCGCGCATCATCGAGCCGATGGACGCCAAGCGCGCCTGGGTCTTCAAGACGCCGCAGAACGACTCGCACATGGCGACCGCCATTGCCGAGCACATGACCAACAACAACGTGAAGACGGTGGCCTTCATCGGCTTCGCGGATGCCTATGGCGACAGCTGGGCGCAGGAATTCGCCAAGGTCGGCGAGATGCGCAAGATCAAGGTGGTGGCCAACGAACGCTTTGCGCGCACCGATACATCGGTCACCGGCCAGGTACTGAAGATGATGGCCGCCAATCCCGACGCGGTGCTGATCGCTGGTTCGGGTACGCCCGCCGCACTGCCGGCCAAGGCGCTCAAGGAGCGCGGCTGGAAGGGCAAGATCTACCAGACCCACGGTGTTGCCAATGCGGACTTCCTGCGTGTCTGCGGCAAGGATTGCGAAGGCACCTTCCTGCCTGCCGGCCCGCTGCTGGTGGCCGAGCAGCTGCCGGACAGCAACCCGGTGAAGAAGCCCGCCATGGCCTACAAGACGGCCTACGAGAAGGCCTTTGGCGGCCAGGTTTCCACCTTCGGCGGCCACGCCTGGGACGCGGGGTTGCTGCTGCAGCGGGCCATTCCCGAGGCACTGAAGAAGGGCCAGCCTGGCACCAAGGAATTCCGCAAGGCGCTGCGCGATGCCATGGAGCAGACCAAGGAACTGCCGATCTCCCACGGCATCATGAACATGACGCCGACCGACCACCTCGGGCTGGACCAGCGCTCGCGCGTGATGGTGCTGATCACGGACGGCAAGTGGAAGCTGCAGACCAAGTAGGTTGGCTTCGGGGGTAGCCGCAAAAAGGGCGCATGCTCAGCCATGCGCCCTTTTTGTTTGTGCCGCGAGCGCGGGACGCGTGGCGCGGTCTACAGGCAATCCCGTACTTGACACCGTTTCCGTCATGCACGATCTTTAACGTGTGCTGGTGTTCTCGGTGACCCGCGTCATCTTCATTCCGCAGGGTGAATTCGTCGCCTATGGCGCGCTCACGCTGGCGGCGATCCAGGCCGGCCATGCGCCGCAGAGCAGCTGGCTGCTGCTTGCCATGGGCGTGCTCACCTTTCTCTACGAGGCCGTCACCGTGCTGCGCAGCGCCGAACTGCGCCGAACCGCGGGCACACGGTTCGCGGTGCTGGCGGGCAAGTACCTGGTGTTCCCGCTCGCGGTGCATGTGCTGGCACAACAATATGCCGCGCAACCGATGCCGATGGCAGCGCAGATTGCACTGACCTTGCTGATCGTGGTGCCGCTGGGGCCAATGCTGTACCGCCTGGCCTACCAGCCGCTGGCCGAGGCCAGCACGCTGGTCCTGTTGATCGTCTCGGTGGGCGTGCACTTCGCGCTGGTGGGCCTCGGCCTGGTGATGTTCGGGGCCGAGGGCTCGCGCACCACGGCGTTCTCGGAGATGCGCTTCGACGTGGGCAGCCTGACGGTATCGGGACAGAGCCTGTGGGTGGTGGGCGTCTCCGGCTTGCTGATCGCCGCACTGTATTTCTACTTCGAGCGCACCATCGCGGGCAAGGCGCTGCGCGCCACCGCGGTCAACCGGCTCGGCGCGCGCCTGGTCGGCATCGGCACCACGCAGGCCGGGCGCCTGTCGTTCACGCTGGCCGCGGCGATGGGCGCGCTGTGCGGGATCCTGATCGCACCGCTGACCACGGTCTACTACGAATCCGGCTTCCTGATCGGCCTGAAGGGCTTCGTCGGCGCCATCGTGGGCGGCCTGGTGAGCTATCCCGTGGCTGCCGCGGGTGCCATTCTCGTGGGCCTGCTCGAATCCTATTCCTCCTTCTGGGCCAGTGCCTTCAAGGAGGTCATCGTGTTCACCCTGATCCTGCCCGTGCTGCTGTGGCGCTCGCTGAACAGCAAGCATGTGGAAGACGAAGAATAAGGAGCAGGCCATGAGTAATGCAAACGCCAAGAATGCGAATGGCAAGAGCGCCGTGGCCGGCACCGGCGCGGCGGGCAGCGCGGGCGCGACCGGCAACAGGACCCGCCGGACAAACTCCGCCGGACGCAACCGGCTTTTCCTGCTGGCCTTCGCGGTGGTGCTGGCGCTGCTGCCGGTGCTGCCCACGCCTGAATTCTGGATCACGCTGGGCAACTACATCGGCCTGTACAGCATCGTCGCCATCGGGCTGGTGCTGCTCACCGGCGTGGGCGGCATGACGTCGTTCGGGCAGGCTGCGTTCGTCGGCCTCGGCGCGTACAGCACGGCGTACCTCACCACGCAGTTCGGGCTGTCTCCGTGGCTTGGCCTGCTGGTGGGACTGGCGATCACGATGGGGTCGGCCTATGTGATCGGGCTGATCACCATGCGCATGTCCGGGCACTATCTGCCGCTGGCCACCATCGCATGGGGCTTGTCGCTGTTCTTCCTGTTCGGCAACCTGGAGTTCCTCGGCAAGTACGATGGTCTGAACGGCATCCCCGTGCTGCACGTGCTTGGCATCGAGCTGGCTTCGGGCCGCTCGATGTTCTACCTGATCTGGGCCGTGGTGCTGCTGGCGGTGATCGCCATGCAGAACCTGCTCAACTCGCGTCCGGGCCGCGCCATCCGCGCGCTCAAGGGCGGCGGCACCATGGCCGAGGCAATGGGCGTGAACACGGCGTGGATGAAGGTAGTGATCTTCGTGGTGGCCGCCGTGCTGGCCTGCATCTCGGGCTTCCTCTACGCGCACCTGCAGCGCGCGGTGAACCCGACGCCGTTCGGCCTGAACTACGGCATCGAGTACCTGTTCATGGCCGTGGTGGGCGGCGTGGGGCATGTGTGGGGCGCGGTGCTCGGCGCCGGCATCCTCACCATCCTGAAGGACGTCCTGCAAGGCGTGCTGCCCAAGCTGCTCGGCGCCAACGGCAACTTCGAGACGATCGTGTTCGGCGTGCTGATGGTGCTGCTGCTGCAGTACGCACGCGATGGCATCTGGCCTTTTATCCGCAAGCTGGTGCCCGGCGGGCCGCCGGTGCTGGCGCCCGCGCAGGCGGAGCCGCTGCCGCTGCGCGCGAAGCCGCAGGCAGGCGAGCTGATCCTCGACTTGCAGGCCGCGCGCAAGGAGTTCGGCGGGCTGGTGGCGGTCAACGATGTCAGCTTCCAGGTGCGCGCCGGCGAGATCGTAGGGCTGATCGGCCCCAATGGCGCGGGCAAGTCCACTACCTTCAATCTCGTCACCGGCGTGCTGCCCGTGACGCGCGGCGAAGTGCGCTACCGCGGCGAGGCGATCTCCGGGCTGCCGTCGCGCGAAATCGTCAAGCGCGGCATCGGCCGCACCTTCCAGCACGTGCATCTGCTGCCGACCATGACGGTGCTCGAGAACGTGGCAATCGGCGCGCACCTGCGCGGCGACTTCGCTGCGCAGGGCGGCGTCACGGCTGCCATCCTGCGCATGAACCGCGGCGAGGAAGACAAGCTGCTGCATGAAGCCGCGCGGCAGCTCGAGCGCGTGGGCCTGGCCGACTGCATGTACATGGAAGCCGGCAGCCTGGCACTGGGCCAGCAGCGCATCCTCGAGATCGCCCGCGCGCTGTGTTGCGATCCCGCGCTGCTGCTGCTCGACGAGCCCGCCGCGGGCCTGCGCTACAAGGAAAAGCAGGCACTGGCCGAGTTGCTGAAGAAGCTCAAGGGCGAAGGCATGAGCGTGCTGCTGGTCGAGCACGACATGGACTTCGTCATGAACCTCACCGACCGCCTGGTGGTGATGGAATTTGGTACGCGCATCGCGGAAGGCGTGCCCGAGGACGTGCAGAAGAACCCCGCGGTTCTCGAAGCCTATCTCGGTGGCGTGGAGTAAGGAAAAGAGATGAGCCTGATCCTCGAAGTGAAAGACCTCCATGTGCGCTATGGCAAGGTGGAGGCCGTGCACGGCGCCGGCCTCAAGGTGGAGGCCGGCCAGATTGTCACGGTGATCGGTCCCAACGGCGCGGGCAAGTCCACCATGCTCAACGCCATCATGGGCGCGCTGCCGGTCAGCGGCTCGTCGTCCGGCACGGTCAGCTACCTCGGCCACGACATGGCCGGCCTGCCCGTGGAAGGGCGGGTCGCGCGCGGCATGTGCCTGGTCCCGGAGAAGCGCGAGCTGTTTGCCTCGATGAGCGTGGCAGACAACCTGGTGCTTGGCGCATACCGCCGCAAGCGTGCCGGCGAGAAGAACTTCCTCGATCAGATGGAGGTCGTCTATGGCCTGTTCCCACGGCTGAAGGAGCGCGCCCGGCAGGATGCGGGCACGCTCTCCGGCGGCGAGCGCCAGATGCTGGCGGTGGGCCGCGCGCTGATGGCCAAGCCGCARCTGYTGATGCTGGACGAGCCCAGCCTYGGGCTGGCGCCGCTGATCGTSAAGGAGATYTTCCACATCATCAACGATCTGCGCAGAACCGGCGTGGCGACGCTGCTGATCGAGCAGAACGCGCGGGCAGCGCTGCAGGTGGCCGACTACGGCTATGTSATCGARACCGGGGACATGGCSATGGAAGGRCCGGCGGAGGAACTGGCAGCGAATCCGAAGGTGATCGAGACGTACCTGGGACTGGCGAAAAAGGCGGCCTGAGCCTTCAATCGGCGTCTAAAATTCCCGGGATGAATAACGGCGGGCCAAGCTCGTCGTTATTTATTTGTGCGGCGGATTCGACTCCGGGAAGGTCGGTGGCATTGGGCGGAAGGGCTCGGCCCCGGCGAGAGCGCAGCGATTGGTACGCTAAATATTCACTGGATGAATGTACTTGCTCAGAATTGCTGCATTGAAATTCGTCGCAATGACAACGAAGTGTTGACGATACCGATTTCATTCGCAGTACGACTTTGAGACATCAAAATTAAAAGATAATCATCTATCCGGCGAATATTGAGCCTGGACACCCTTCACATCGGGGTCCTGGGCTGCCGTCTCGAGCAACCACTCCCTGAAGCACGCCAGCGCCGGGTACGAATGCCGCTCGCGCGGCGTRCACAGGAAGTAGCCGCGCGTCAGCCGGATCGGCAGGTCGAACGGCGCTACCACGCGCCCGGATTCGATCTCCTCGCGCACCAGGCAGCGCTGCAGCACTGCCACGCCCATATCCGCCTTGACCGCCTGCACCAGGATCGAGACCTGGTCGAAGCCCGTGGCGAGCGCGGGCGCAGCACTGGGTACGCCCGCAGCCTCCAGCCAGTGCTGCCAGTTGGCCGGTGCGGTGGTGTGGAACAGCAGGGGTTCGTCCAGCAGTGCGGCGGGGCTGGACCAGCGCCCGGCTTCGCGGCGCGCGCGGGCGCGGTCGGGATGGCAGATGGGCACGACCTCGCTGCCGATCACGTAGTCGCATTGCAGGCCTGGCCAGTGGTCAGCGGTGCCGGGCAGGATGGCGGCGTCGGGGGCCGGCCCGGAGAAGTCCTCGTCGCGACGGTAGGGCACGAAATCGAGGCGGATGTCGGGATGGCGGCGGTGGAACGCCGGCAGCCGCGGTACCAGCCAGACGCTGGCCAGGGTGGGTACGGCGGAAAGGGTGAGGTGATGCCGGCGGTCGCGCGAGAGCAGGGCTGCGCTGGCGCTTTCGATCGCCGCCAGCGGACCGGCCACCGACTCCAGCAGCTGCCGGCCAGCGTCCGTCAGGGTCAGGCGGTGGGCGTTGCGCTGGAGCAGGGAAATGCCGAAATGCGCCTCGAGCCGGGCAATGGCGCGGCTGATGGCACCCTGCGTCACACACAGATCCTCTGCCGCCCGCGTGAAGCTCCCCAGCCGGGCGGCCGCGGCAAAGGCATGCAGTTCGGACATCGACGGTGAGCGCAGCCGCATGGGGGAGGGCGGGTCCGGGAGCAGACCAGTGGGAGGTGAACTGACGATGAGCTTTGGTAATGCAATCGTGCAATATAGTCGTTTGTGCGTCACCGGTAAACTGCCCGACACTTGGCGACTTACTCAGACTTGCTCAGATAAAGCCAAGGAGAACGTCTTCATGAACCGAGCCCAGCAGTCGCGCAGGCGCCTAGTCCTGTCGTGCCTGGCAGCCACCATTGGCGCAGCCGGTGCCGGCGGTGCGCTGGCACAGGCCGCCTATCCCAATCGCCCGATCCGCCTGATCGTGCCGTTCGCCGCCGGTGGCTCGACCGACCTGTCGGCACGCCTGGTAGCGGAGTTCGGCGGCCGTGAACTGGGCCAGTCTATCGTGGTGGAGAACAAGGGAGGCGCGGGCGGTTCGCTGGGCATGGAGCAGGTCGCGCGCGCGGCCCCGGACGGCTACACCATCGGCATGGCGACGGTCAGCACGCACGGCTCCAATCCGGCGGTGTTCGCCAAGCTGAACTACGATCCGCTCAAGGATTTCGCGCCGGTGACCAATGTCGTGGCGATCCCGAGCGTCTTTGCCGTGCATCCCAGCGTACCTGCCAGGACCATGCAGGAGTTCATCGCGCTGGCGCGTGCCAACCCGGGCAAGTACAGCTTTGCTTCCCCGGGGGCCGGCTCGCTCGGTCACGCCAATATCGAGAACTTCATGATGCTGGCCAAGATCGATCTGCTGCACGTGCCTTACAAGGGCGCGGGGCTGGCGCTCAACGATGCGGTGGCAGGGCAGGTGAACGCCATCACGGACAACCTCTCATCCACGCTTCCCCACGTGAAATCGGGGCGCCTGCGCGCGCTGGCCGTGCTGGGCGCGACCCGCTCGCCGCAGCTGCCCGATGTGCCGACCTACGCCGAACTGGGCTACAAGGAGATGGGCGATGGCGGCTGGTTCGGCATCGTGGCGCCGGCAGGAACGCCGCCGGCGATCGTCGACAAGCTCAACCGCGCTGTCCACAAGGCCATGCTGAATCCGGAGTTCAAGCGCAAGGTGGAGGAGTCGGGTGGCACCCTGGTGCCGACCACGCCGGACGGATTCAAGGTGCAGATCCAGCAAGCCATGGCACGCTACGCACGCGTGGCCAAGGCAGCCAACATCAAGCTGGACTGATCGCATGAGCTGCAAGCCTGAGAACCTGGCGCAGTCCGCCGCCGAATTCGCGCCGTTCGCCTACTTCGCGCCGCAGGGCCAGCCGTTGCCGCTGGTGTGTGATTCACCGCATAGCGGCACGCGGTATCCACGGGATTTTGGCGCCGCCATCTCCGGACAGCCGCTGCGCGGCGGCGAGGATACCCATGTCGAGGCCCTGTGGGAAGCGGTGCCGCGGCATGGCGGGACGCTGATCGCGGCGAATTTCCCGCGCGTCTATATCGATCCCAACCGTACCCTCGACGACCTGGATCCGGGCCTGCTCGACGGTACCTGGCCCGAGCCACTGGCGCCAGGCGAGAAGACACGCCTGGGCTATGGCCTGATCTGGCGCAACCTGGATGCGTCCACGCCGATCTACGACCGCAAGCTCTCGCTGCAAGAGGTACGCAACCGGATAGACCGCTACTACCTGCCGTATCACCAGGCGCTGTCCGCGGCGGTGGAGGAGGCCTACGGCCGCTTCGGCGCGCTCTGGCACCTGAACCTGCACTCGATGCCGAACAATGCTTATGAGCGGCTCAAGATACAGAGCGCGCATGCATTGGCCGACTTCGTGCTCGGCGACCGGGATGGCAGTACCTGCGAGCCGGCCTTCGTCGGGCTGGTAGCTTCCGAGTTGCGGGCGATGGGCTATACGGTGGCCTGCAATGATCCGTACAAAGGGGTGCAGCTGATTGCGCAGATCGGTCGCCCGGCGGAGCGGCGCAACAGCCTGCAGATCGAGATCCGGCGGCCGCTGTATATGGATGAGGCGACGCGCGAGCGCAATGCCGGATTTGCCCGGGTGCAAGCCGACCTGGGCAGGCTGGTAGAACGCATTGCCGCCTATGTCCGGGAGCAGGGCGGCGCATAGCGCCACCGCAATCGTGGCGTGACGGAAGGCCGGGCCTGGTGCCCGGCTTTTTTGTTTCACGTGGAACACACTCGAGTCTTCTATGCGGCATGTTTCACGTGAAACGTGTTGCTGCGCAAAAAAGCAGCAGCGATTGCCGCTATAATTCGGCATCCCGAATGATTCCCGTCAGCCTCCCGGAGGAGGTCCCGTCCATGCTTTACCCAAAAGAATTCGATGTCATTGTCGTCGGTGGTGGCCACGCCGGCACCGAAGCCGCGCTCGCCGCTGCACGTATGGGCTGCCAGACGCTGCTGCTGAGCCATAACATCGAAACGCTCGGCCAGATGAGCTGCAATCCGTCGATCGGCGGCATCGGCAAGGGCCATCTCGTCAAAGAGGTGGATGCAATGGGTGGCGCCATGGCCGCGGCCACGGATGAGTCGGGCATCCAGTTCCGTATCCTCAACTCCAGCAAGGGCCCGGCTGTGCGTGCCACGCGCGCCCAGGCGGACCGCGTGCTGTACCGCAAGGCAATCCGGACACGGCTGGAGAACCAGCCCAACCTGATGCTGTTCCAGCAGGCAGTGGACGACCTGATGGTGGAAGGGGATCGCGTAGTCGGGGCCGTGACCCAGGTCGGTATCGCCTTTCGCGCCCGCGCGGTGGTGCTGACCGCCGGTACCTTCCTGGATGGCAAGATCCACGTGGGCCTGGACAACTACACCGGTGGACGCGCTGGCGATCCGGCATCGGTTTCCTTGTCCGCGCGCCTGAAAGAACTGAAGCTGCCGCAGGGCCGCCTCAAGACGGGCACGCCGCCGCGTATCGATGGCCGGACCATCGATTTCTCGGTGATGGAGGAGCAGCCCGGCGATCTCGACCCGGTGCCGGTGTTCTCCTTCCTGGGGCGCGCCGAGCAGCATCCGCAGCAACTGCCTTGCTGGATCACCCATACCAACACCCGCACCCACGACATCATTCGCGGCGGCCTCGACCGCTCGCCGATGTACACGGGCGTGATCGAAGGGGTGGGGCCGCGCTACTGCCCGAGCATCGAGGACAAGATCCATCGCTTTGCCAGCAAGGACAGCCACCAGATCTTCCTCGAACCCGAAGGGCTGACCACCAACGAGTTCTATCCCAACGGCATCTCCACCAGCCTGCCGTTCGATGTGCAGCTCGAACTGGTGCATTCGATCCGCGGCATGGAGAACGCGCATATCCTGCGCCCTGGCTATGCCATCGAGTACGACTACTTCGATCCGCGTGCGCTGAAGGCGTCGCTGGAATCGAAGGCAATCCAGGGCCTGTTCTTCGCAGGGCAGATCAACGGCACCACCGGCTACGAAGAAGCCGCCGCCCAGGGCCTGCTGGCCGGCATCAACGCGGGATGCTTCGTACGCGAGCGCGCAGCCTGGACGCCGCGCCGGGACCAGGCCTATCTTGGGGTTCTGGTCGATGACCTGATCACCCGCGGGGTGTCGGAACCGTACCGGATGTTCACCAGCCGCGCAGAATTCCGTTTGAGCCTGCGGGAAGATAATGCCGATATGCGTCTGACAGAGGCTGGTCGGGAGCTCGGCGTGGTCGACGATGTGCGCTGGGATGCATTCAACCGTAAACGCGACGCCGTTTCACGTGAAACAGAGCGTTTGAAGACCACCTGGGTCAATCCGGCCCTGCTGCCGGAGGCCGATGCCGTGCCCTTGCTCGGCAAGGCCATCGAGCGCGAGTACAACCTCGCCGACTTGCTGCGCCGCCCCGCCGTGGCGTACGACGCATTGATGGCGTTGCAGGATGGGAAGTACGCACCCAAGCAGCCGCTCGACGCCGATCCCTTGCTGACCGGACAGATCCGCGAGCAGATCGAGATCGGCATCAAGTACCACGGCTATATCGCACGCCAGGCCGCCGAGGTCGTCAAGCTGGAGGCGAATGAAACCACGCGCCTGCCGGACGGCTTCGACTACACCGAAGTGCGCGGCCTCGGTTTCGAGGTCAGCCAGAAACTGAACCAGCACCGACCCGAGACGCTCGGCCAGGCTTCGCGTATCTCGGGTGTGACGCCGGCCGCGATCTCGCTGCTGTTGGTTCACCTGAAGAAGCGGGGCATGGGCCGTACCAAGTCCGGCTCCGGCCAAGAGGCAGCCTGAGTGCGGGGCCAACGCTACCCCGCCGTGGATGACGCCGACCAGCGCCGCCGCCTGGAAGCCGGGCTGTCCGCCATCGGGCTTGCACCTGGCGCGGCACAGATCGACCAGCTCTTCGCGTACCTGGCGCTGCTGCGCAAGTGGAATGCAATCTACAACCTGACCGCCATCCGCCATCCCGACGAGATGCTGACGCACCATATGCTCGACTCGCTGGCCGCCGTCCCGGCGCTGGCGGAGGCCGCGCGCAGCGTTGCGGTGGAGGAGGGCGCGCGCGCCCGCGTGCTCGACGTCGGTTCCGGCGGCGGCATGCCCGGCCTGCCGCTGGCCATTACCTGCCCGGACCTGTCCGTGCTGATGGTCGACATCGTGCAGAAGAAGACGGCATTCCTGACGCAGTGCCGGGCGCAGCTTGGCCTGTCGAATGCCGCCGCCCACTGGGGACCAGTGGAGAAGCTGGACGATGCCAGGGGCTACGCCGTCATCACCTCGCGTGCGTTTGCCGAGCTGAGCGACTTCGTCTCGCTCGCCGGCCACCTGCTCGCGCCGCAAGGCAAGCTGATCGCGATGAAGGGCGTTTATCCGCAGCCCGAAATCGACCGCATGGAAGCGGCGGGGATGATGGAGGAGTGGCAGGTCGAGGCGGTGCCGCGCCTGACCGTGCCGGAACTGGATGCAGAACGTCACCTGGTGGTGCTGTCGCGCCGCTGACCCGGCCGGTGGTTGTCGCCGGCGTCCACCCCGGCAGGTTGAAATCAAGCAGGAGCAGCTAAGAGCTTATGGCCAAGGTATTCGTGATCGCAAACCAGAAGGGCGGCGTCGGCAAGACCACCACCACGGTGAATCTTGCCGCCGGACTGGCGGCCCAGCAGCAGCGCGTGCTGCTGGTCGACCTCGATCCGCAGGGCAATGCCTCGATGGGCTCGGGCATCGACAAGCAATCGCTTGAACATAGCGTCTACCAGGTCCTGGTGGGCCTTTCGTCGATCGCGCAGGCGCGCCAGTATTCCGAGTCGGGCAAGTACGACGTGCTGCCCGCCAATCGCGAACTGGCCGGTGCCGAAGTGGAACTGGTCGAACTGGACCAGCGCGAGCGCCGCCTGAAAAATGCCATCGCCGAAGTCGATGCCGAGTACGACTTCGTGCTGATCGACTGCCCGCCGTCGCTGTCGCTGCTGACGCTCAACGGCCTGTGCGCCGCCAACGGCGTGATCGTGCCGATGCAGTGCGAGTACTTCGCGCTCGAAGGGCTGTCCGATCTCGTCAATACCATCAAGCAGGTACACGCCAATCTCAACCGCGACCTCAAGGTGATCGGTTTGTTGCGTGTGATGTTTGATCCACGTGTGACCTTGCAGCAGCAAGTGTCCGCCCAGCTGGAATCGCATTTCGGCGAGAAGGTGTTCAAGACCGTCATCCCGCGCAATGTGCGGCTGGCGGAAGCGCCGTCCTACGGCGTGCCGGGCGTGGCCTTCGATCCGTCCTCCAAGGGCGCGAAGGCCTACCTGGACTTTGGCGCAGAGATGATTGCTCGGGTCAGGTTGCTCGACTGAGCGGGCTTCGTACAGAAGATAGCAAGCGGGATAACGAGATGAGCACTGCAAAGAAAAAGGGCCTGGGCCGCGGACTGGAAGCCTTGCTTGGCGGCCCCGCCGAAATCGTCGATGCCGTGAAGCAGGAGGGCGCGCCCTCCGTGCTGCGCCTGGATCAGCTGCAGCCCGGCAAGTACCAGCCGCGCACGCGCATGGACGAAGGCGCGCTGCAGGAGCTGGCCGCGAGCATCCGCGCGCAGGGCCTGATGCAGCCGATCCTGGTGCGCCGGGTGGCGGAGCCGGACCGCTACGAGATCATCGCCGGCGAGCGCCGCTTCCGCGCGTCGCGCATCGCCGGGCTTGAACAAGTGCCGGTGCTCGTGAAGGATGTGGCCGACGACGCCGCCGCCGCAATGGCGCTGATCGAGAACATCCAGCGCGAGGACCTCAATCCGCTGGAAGAGGCGCAAGGCATCATGCGGCTGGTGCGCGAATTCGATTTCACGCACGAGCAGGCGGCCGAGTCGGTGGGGCGCTCGCGCAGCGCGGTGTCCAATCTGCTGCGCCTGCTCAACCTGGCCCAGCCGGTGCAGACCATGCTGATGGCGGGCGATCTCGACATGGGACACGCGCGCGCGCTGCTCGCCGTGGACGGCGCCAACCAGATCACGCTCGCCAACCAGATCGTCAACAAACGCCTCTCGGTACGTGAAACCGAGAAGCTGGTCGCATCCACGCTCAGGCCGCTCGATCTGCGCTCGATGCGGCAGAATGGCGTGGCGCCGGCACGCGATGTCGCGCGTCTCGAGGAGGAGTTGTCCGACGTGCTTGGCCTGCCGGTGCAGATCAAGCTGGGCGTGCGCGGCAAGGGCCAGCTCACCATTCACTTCACCAGCAACGATGCGCTCGACGGTGTGCTCACGCGTCTGCGCGAGCAGGGCGAAAGCCAGTCCCCGGCCTGACGACAGGCTCAGCTTTATTTTCCTAAAATAGTGCGCGATTAACGCACGGCGCTCGCGAAGCGGGCGCCGCGGTTGCGCCTGCGCGACGGACTTTGTCAGGCTTTGTCAGGTTTACGCAAGGCCAATAAACGATGATGTTGCGCCACGCGGGCCGAAAGTCTCAATTACCTGCCGCGTTATTGGCGCGCCGTCGCTTCGCGCGCAGTATGGCCTCGTGGGCGAAAGGAGATTGCGCACCGTTGCAAGGAGACTGTAAGCAGATTGACTCTGATGGTGCATTCCTCGTAAAATCGTGCGGTTTGAATTCCAGCCGGTCCAAGAAAGTTCCGAGCATGGAGTTAACAACCAGCAGAGGCAATACGCAGGTGGTTTCTGATCGTCGAGATGCCCGTCAGGACAAGGACTGGCAGGCGCGCGATGCCTGGGAGGACGAGGCAGAGCGCGAGGAAGAGGCGGTCGAGCCGCTGTCGCGCGCGGAAGCGGAAACGCTGCTCGGTGCGCGTGCGCTGCGCCCTTCGCGCATGACGCCCGGCAGGGTCGTGCTGGCGCAGGTGGCGGTGACGGTTCTGTCGGCCATTGCGTGGCGAGTGTTCGCCAGCGGCGATGCCGCGGCGGCTGGCTGGTCCGCGCTGTTTGGCGGCGTCGTATGTTTCGTGCCGAGCGGTTTTTTCGCGTTGCGCCTGTGGCTGTCGCGCGAGCGTACCTCGGTCGGCGGCCTGGTCGTCGGCGAGGCCATCAAGGTGTTTGCCACCGTCGCCCTGTTTGTGCTGGTGGTGGTGCTGTACCGCGAGTTGCGCTGGGTGCCGATGCTGGTCACGTTTTTGCTGGCGCTGAAGACCTACTGGGTGGCGCTGGCGATTCGCTGAACGCGTCGCTGCGGACTTGTCCACAGACAAGGCGGCCGCGGTGGTTCGAATACAGTGCATCCCATCGAGTTGGGGCACGAAAACGGAATATCAAGAGTTTTTTGGCGTGGCGCGTCACAACGGTGAAGCGCGGCGCAGATAAGGTTAAGACGTCCTTGCCCGCGGTGACCAGCGACTCATGCTGAAGGCGGTGCAAGAAGCGTACCGGCAGAATGCCGGCCACTGGTTTCGCAATATTACGGTTCGTTTCGACATGTCAGCTGCTCAAGGCGCCGAACAGGCGCTCACCCCCTCCGGCTATATCGCCGAACACTTGCAGAACCTGAACACGGTTGGCGGCAAGCAAGCCTCCGTGGTCGATTTCAGCGTCCTCAACTACGACACGGTGTTCTGGTCGGTCCTGTGCGGGGCGATCGCCGTGATCTTCCTGTACGCCGCCGCGCGCCGCGCCACGGCCGGCGTGCCGGGCCGCTTCCAGGCCTTCGTCGAGATGATCGTCGAAATGGTCGACGACCAGGCCAAGGGCATCATCCATGGCGACCGTTCCTTTATCGCCCCGCTGGCGCTGATGGTGTTCTGCTGGATCACCGTGATGAACGCCATCGACTTGATCCCGGTCGACTGGGTCACCGGCCTGAACGGCCTGCTGGGCATCTTCCACATCCACCTGCCGCACCACCGCGCGGTTGCCACGGCCGACCTGAACGGTACGCTGGGCATGTCGTGCTCGGTGCTGGTGCTGATGATTTACTACAGCTTCAAGATCAAGGGCGCCGGCGGCTTCATGCACGAGCTGTTCTCGGCCCCGTTCGGCGCCAAGTGGTACCTGGCCCCGTTCAACCTGGTCCTGAATCTCATCGAATTCCTCGCCAAGGCGGTTTCGCTGGGCATGCGGTTGTTCGGCAACATGTACGCCGGCGAACTGGTGTTCCTGCTGATCGCGCTGCTGGGTTCCATCTGGACGTTCGGTGCGGACCTGTCCGCGCTGGGCTTCGTCGGTCACGTGCTGGCCGGTACCGTATGGGCGATCTTCCACATCCTGATCGTCCTGCTCCAGGCCTTCATTTTCATGATGCTGACGCTGGTGTACATCGGCCAGGCACATGATCACCACTGATTTTCCGGTTTTTGGTTTTTTGGTTTTCAGTTTTTCAAGTTCCAAGTCTCTCTAAATTAAAGGAGTCGTCATGCAAGCATATCTCGCCAACATCCAGGGTCTGACCGCTATTGGTATCGGCATCATCATCGGTCTGGGCGCAATCGGCGCCTGCCTGGGTATCGCCCTGATGGGTGGCAAGTACATCGAAGCGTGCGCACGTCAGCCCGAGCTGATGAACCCGCTGCAAACCAAGATGTTCCTGCTGGCTGGCCTGATCGACGCAGCATTCCTGATCGGCGTGGGCGTTGCAATGCTGTTCGCATTCGCCAACCCGCTGCTGGCTGTCATCAAGTAATTCTTTTCGGTCTGCATGATGCTGACGGGCGGCGCGGGCCACTTAGCCTGGCCGCCCTTGCGCATTTATCTGTAGTTTGATTACCGAAAGGAACACACCATGAATCTGAACGCAACGTTTCTTGCGCAGATGGTCGTGTTCTTCATCCTGTGGTGGGTAGTTGCCAAATTCATTYGGCCGCCGCTGGTGAAGGCGCTCGACGAACGCGCAAAGAAGATCGCCGATRGCCTCGCCGCTGCCGAAAAGGGCAAGGCTGAGCTCGAACTCGCCAACAAGCGTGTGGACCAGGCCCTGGCCGAAGCCCGCACCGAAGGTGCTCAACGCGTCGCCGACGCCGAGAAGCGCGCCCAGCTGACGGCAGACGAGATCAAGCATAACGCCCAGGCGGAAGCCGCACGCATCATTGCCCAGGCCAAGGCCGAAGCGGACCAGCAAGTCACCCGCGCGCGCGAACAGCTGCGCGACCAGGTTGCCGTGCTGGCCGTCAAGGGTGCCGAGCAGATCCTCAAGCGCGAAGTGAACGCGCAGGTCCACTCCGACCTGCTCAATCAACTCAAGGCTGAGCTCTAATCATGGCTGAAACCGCAACCATTGCCCGTCCCTACGCCGAGGCGCTGTTCCGCGTCGCGACCGAATCGAGCGGCAATCTGGATGCATGGTCCGAGCTGGTGTCGGAAATGGGGCAAGTCGCCGCCAATCCCGACATGAAGGCGGTGGCTGGCGATCCGAACGTGCACGGCGACAAGCTGGCTGCACTGTTCCTGTCGGCCCTGAAATCTCCGGTCAATGACGAAGCCAAGCGCTTTGTCGGCCTGCTGGTGGACAACCACCGCCTGGCCGTGTTGCCGGAAATCGCCGAGCAGTTCCATGCGCTCAAGAACGCCCGTGAAGGGTCGGCCGATGTCGAGATCACGAGTGCCTTCCCCATCGAAGGCGCAACCCTGACCGACCTCGTCGCCGCGCTCGAACGCAAGTTCGGCCGCAAGCTGCAGCCCTCGGTTGCGGTAGACCCGTCGCTGATCGGCGGTGTGCGCGTCAAGGTTGGCGACGAAGTCCTCGACACCTCCGTGCGTGCGCGCCTGGCTGCGATGCAAGTCGCGCTGACCGCCTGATGCGCGCAAGCGCTCACCGGCCGACGGATTGAAGAATTAGGAGCATTGTTATGCAACTGAACCCCTCAGAAATCAGCGAGCTGATCAAGTCCCGCATCTCGGGTCTTGGCGCCGACGCTGAAGTGCGCAACACCGGCACGGTTATCTCCGTGACCGATGGTATCTGCCGCGTGCACGGCCTGTCCGGCGTGATGCAGGGCGAGATGCTGGAATTCCCCGGCAACACCTTCGGCCTCGCGCTGAACCTCGAGCGCGACTCTGTCGGCGCCGTGGTGCTGGGCGACTACGAACACATTTCGGAAGGCGACCCGGTCAAGTGCACCGGCCGCATTCTGGAAGTGCCGGTCGGCCGCGAATTGCTCGGCCGCGTGGTCAACACGCTGGGCCAGCCGATCGACGGCAAGGGCCCGATCAACGCCAAGGAATTCGACGTTATCGAAAAGGTTGCCCCTGGCGTGATCGCACGTCAGTCGGTTAGCCAGCCGGTGCAGACCGGCCTGAAGTCGATCGACGCGATGGTGCCTATCGGCCGTGGCCAGCGCGAGCTGATCATTGGCGACCGCCAGACCGGCAAGACCGCCGTGGCTGTCGACGCCATCATCAACCAGAAGGGCAAGGGCGTCTTCTGCGTGTACGTGGCAATCGGTCAGAAGGCTTCGACCGTGAACAACGTGGTGCGCAAGCTCGAAGAACTCGGCGCGATGGAATACACCATCGTCATCGCCGCAACGGCTTCGGACTCCGCCGCCATGCAGTATCTGGCTGCCTACGCCGGCTGCACGATGGGCGAGTACTTCCGCGACCGCGGCGAAGACGCGCTGATCGTCTATGACGACCTGACCAAGCAAGCCTGGGCCTACCGCCAGGTGTCGCTGCTGCTGCGCCGCCCGCCGGGCCGCGAAGCTTACCCCGGCGACGTGTTCTACCTGCACTCGCGTCTGCTCGAGCGCGCAGCCCGCGTGAACGCCGACTACGTCGAGAAGTTCACCAAGGGTGCCGTGACCGGCAAGACCGGCTCGCTGACCGCGCTGCCCGTGATCGAAACGCAGGCTGGCGACGTGTCCGCCTTCGTGCCGACCAACGTGATCTCGATCACCGACGGCCAGATCTTCCTGGAAACCGACCTGTTCAACGCTGGTATCCGCCCCGCAATCAACGCCGGTATCTCGGTGTCGCGCGTTGGTGGTGCCGCCCAGACCAAGGTCGTCAAGAAGCTGTCCGGCGGTATCCGTACCGACCTGGCCCAGTACCGTGAGCTGGCTGCGTTCGCGCAGTTCGCTTCCGACCTGGACGATGCCACCCGCAAGCAGCTGGAGCGCGGCCGCCGCGTGACCGAACTGCTCAAGCAGGCGCAGTACCTGCCCCTGCAGGTGTGGCAGCTGGCCGCGTCGCTGTACGCAGCCAACAACGGCTTCCTCGACAACGTGGAAGTGAAGGACATTCTCCCGTTCGAGAAGGGCCTGCACGACCATCTGAAGACCAAGTACGCCGACCTCATCAACCGCATCGAAGATACCAAGGATCTGTCGAAGGAAGATGAAGCCGCGCTGCGTGCAGCGATCGAGGATTTCAAGAAGTCCGCCGCGTTCTAACCGCGCAATTCCACGAAACTGCGCCGGCACCGTTGCCATGACGGTGCCGGCGCGGCACGAATGGAGAGGAAGATATGGCCGGAACGAAAGAAATTCGAACCAAGATCAAGAGCGTGCAAAACACGCGCAAGATCACCAAGGCGATGGAGATGGTCGCCGCGTCCAAGATGCGCAAGGCGCAGGAACGGATGCGCAACGCCCGTCCCTATGCCGAGAAAGTGCGCAATATCGCGGCGCACCTGGCTTCGGCCAACCCCGAGTTCAAGCACCCCTTCATGGTGGCACGCGAAGTCAAGCGCGCCGGCATGATCGTGGTGACGACCGACAAGGGTCTGTGCGGTGGCATGAACACGAACGTGCTGCGCGCGGTCACCAATGAGCTGCGTGAGYTGCAGAACCGCGGCGTGCAGGTGCAAAGCACCGCCATCGGTTCCAAGGGCATGCAGTTCCTGGGCCGCGTCGGCGCCAAGGTGGTTTCGCACGTGGTGCAGCTCGGTGACACCCCGCATCTGGAAAAACTGATCGGCGCGATCAAGGTCCAGCTCGACGCTTTCACCAATGGTGAGGTCGATGCCGTGTACCTGGCTTACACCAAGTTCATCAATACGATGAAACAGGAGCCGATGGTGGAGCAGCTGCTGCCGCTCCCCGCCGACAAGTTTGCCCAGACCGAAGATGAAAAGCGCGCCTACTCGTGGGATTACATCTACGAGCCCGACGCCCAGACCGTGGTGGAAGAACTGTTGGTCCGCTACGTCGAAGCGCTGGTGTACCAGGCCGTGGCCGAGAACATGGCGTCCGAGCAATCGGCGCGCATGGTGGCCATGAAGGCGGCATCCGACAACGCCAAGAACGTGATCGGCGAACTGCAACTGGTCTACAACAAGACCCGTCAGGCAGCGATCACCAAGGAACTGTCGGAAATCGTCAGCGGTGCCGCAGCCGTCTAAGGCGTCAAGTATTCAAGCTATCGGAGATACGAAATGAGTATCGGAAATATTGTGCAGTGTATTGGCGCCGTGGTGGACATCGRGTTCCCCCGCGACGCGCTGCCGAAGGTGTACGACGCGCTCGTGCTGGAAGAGAGCAACGAAGCCTCGTTCGCCGAGAAGGGCCTGACCTTCGAAGTGCAGCAACAGCTGGGTGACGGCGTGGTGCGTACCATTGCCCTGGGTTCGTCGGACGGCCTGCGCCGCGGCATGGCAGTGAAGAGCACCGGCGCGCCGATCTCGGTGCCGGTTGGCCAGGGCACCCTGGGCCGCATCATGGACGTGCTGGGTCGTCCGATCGACGACGCCGGCCCGATCGCTTCGGAAGAACTGCGCGCGATCCACCAGAAGGCCCCGAAGTTCGACGAACTGTCGCCTTCCGTGGACCTGCTGGAAACCGGCATCAAGGTGATCGACCTGGTGTGCCCGTTCGCAAAGGGTGGCAAGGTGGGTCTGTTCGGCGGCGCCGGTGTCGGCAAGACCGTGAACATGATGGAGCTCATCAACAACATCGCCAAGCAGCACAGCGGTTTGTCGGTGTTCGCCGGCGTGGGCGAGCGTACCCGTGAAGGGAACGACTTCTACCACGAAATGAAGGACTCGAACGTTCTCGACAAGGTGGCCATGGTGTTCGGCCAGATGAACGAGCCGCCGGGCAACCGTCTGCGCGTGGCACTGTCCGGCCTGACCATGGCCGAGAAGTTCCGCGACGAAGGCCGTGACATCCTGTTCTTCGTCGACAACATCTACCGCTACACGCTGGCCGGTACCGAAGTGTCGGCACTGCTGGGCCGTATGCCTTCCGCAGTGGGTTACCAGCCGACGCTGGCCGAGGAAATGGGCAAGCTGCAAGAGCGCATCACCTCGACCAAGACCGGCTCGATCACGTCGATCCAGGCCGTGTACGTGCCTGCGGATGACTTGACCGACCCGTCGCCTGCCACCACCTTCCTGCACCTGGACTCGACCGTCGTGCTGTCGCGTGACATCGCCGCGCTGGGTATCTACCCGGCCGTCGATCCGCTCGATTCGACCTCGCGTCAGCTCGACCCGCAAGTGGTGGGTCAGGAGCACTACGACGTGGCCCGTCGCGTGCAGCAAACGCTGCAGCGCTACAAGGAACTGCGCGACATCATCGCGATTCTGGGCATGGACGAACTGTCGCCGGAAGACAAGCAGGCCGTGTCGCGCGCTCGTAAGATCCAGCGTTTCCTGTCGCAGCCCTTCCACGTCGCGGAAGTGTTCACGGGTTCGCCGGGCAAGTACGTGCCGCTGAAGGAAACCATCCGTGGCTTCAAGATGCTGGTGGACGGCGAGTGCGATCACCTGCCGGAGCAAGCGTTCTACATGGTCGGTTCGATCGACGAAGCCTTCGAGAAGGCCAAGAAGCTCCAGTAAGCGGCGTCTTTCGCCTGCGGGCGTCGTAGCGGCGGCCCGCCCCGGACAGCACAATGTCCGAGGCGGGTCACGCTCGGCCCCAAGGGCGGAATACTTGCTTCCTGGCAACGGGAAGCCGAAGCTTTCAGGGACAAAGGAATTCACATGGCAACCATTCTTGTAGACGTCGTCAGCGCCGAATCGTCGATCTTCTCCGGTCAGGCGAGGTTCGTGGCACTGCCGGGCGAGTCGGGCGAGCTGGGTATCCTGCCGGGCCATACGCCGCTGATCACGCGTATCCAGCCGGGCGCAGTGCGCATCGAGAAGGAAGACGGTAGCGAAGAGTTCGTGTTCGTGGCCGGCGGCATCCTCGAAGTGCAACCCAAGCACGTCACCGTGCTGGCGGACACCGCGATCCGCGGTGGCGACCTCGACGAAGCCAAGGCGCAGGAAGCCAAGCGCGCCGCCGAGGAGCTGATGCAGAACCAGAGCAGCGATCTCGACCTGGCACGTGCGCAGGGCGAGCTGGCTGTGGCTACTGCGCAACTGGCAGCCATCGCGCGCCTGCGTCGCAAGCGCTGAGAAAAGGCAGTCTCGCCCCGCCTGTTGTTTTTTGGCAGTGGCGAGAAAAAAGGCAGCCGCAAGGCTGCCTTTTTCATGAGCCTGCGACTATTCTGTCGGCTCAGACCAAAAAAAAGCGCGCGGGCCGGGGAGGCTCCGCGCGGACGGGAAAAGCCCTTCGAGGGGTCAATTCGAAGGAACGGGTAAGGTCCAGGTCATCCAACAGGCGCCAGCCACTTTCCATACGGCAAGGTGGTCAGGCATCCGGTCAGGCGGTACCGATCGCAATCAGACGATCCAACCAGCCGGAAACGGAGCGCGCCAACAATCTCAACCTGGTACACCGACCGCAGGCGTCGCCTGCGATCCGGTCAATCTGGGTGGGAATGYTTCCTAAAGGCTTTCTTCACGACGCCCTCCCTTTCTGTTTGGGGGAGGGAACGCCTTCACAAAAAACTGATTGTGTTAAAGCATTGTGGGGGAAACTTTTGGGGATGGCAGTAACAAAATGTATCGGTTTGCAAGAAGTTGAAAACGCCGTAACCGAAATGTCAGCCAAATAAGCCTCTTTAATCTCATATCGGCCGTTTTGCTGCATCGCAGCGGGAACATCGCCGGACCACGCCAGTCCCATTGCTTTCGCTGACCCAGCCATCCGCCTCGCGGTCTGGCCGCCGATTGCCATGCCGTCCTTTTCCGCCTTTCCTGTCTTTCCCGTTTCCCGCCGCCCCCGCGCCCAGGTACGAAATGCCCTTGTGCAGCTTGGCCTCGCGGGGCTTGTCGCTGGCGCGCCGGCGGCAAGCGGCGTGGCGCGCGCGGACAGCCCGCACACGCTCGCCGGTTCCTTCTGGCAGGGCGATCTCGGCGGTGGCGAGCAGGTATCGCTGACGATATTTCCACGCGCCGGGACCGATATAGTCGACGGAACCGTTCGTTACGATTCAATGCTCTCGGCCATCCCTCGCCAGCTGGATGGCCAATTGACATCGGGCGGCGCCCTGAGCCTGCGCGAGCAGGCGGCTTTCCCCCCCTCCCTCGACTCCGCCGAAGCAAGCGATGGCGCCCGTTTCGAGGGCACGCTCTCTGCCGACAGGCACACCGCCAACGGGCTGTGGACAAGTCCCGATGGCAGCGCGCGCCAGCTCGTGCTGACGCGCAAGGCAGTCTATCGCGAGAACAAGGCGGAGGTGGCGGGGGCGCGCCTTGCAGAACGCTATCCCGAAACCGGTCGGCAGGACATCGACGCGCTGATCGCCTCCCTGCGTACCAGCGGCTGCGGCGAGGGCGAGCTGGAATGCCGTAGCGCGGTGGAACTCGTCAGGCTTGATGCCGATGCGGTCAGCCTGTTGCGTACCACCTGGCGCTACAGCGGCGGTGCGCACGGCAGCCTGGACTACGCCGGCGCAACGTGGCGCAACGATGCCGGCAGGGACGGCCGGCCCGCCTATGCGCCAATCCGGCTCGCCGACCTGTTGGGAGGCAAAGGCTGCGTGCGCAAGCTCAACGCGGAGCTGCAAGCGTCGCTGACGCAGCAGGGCGCGGCCCACCCGGAGCGCGGCGCACTCGACGACCAGGCGCTGCGCGATGACCGCACTCCCTATACGCTGTACCGCGGCGGGCTGGTGCTGCACTATGCACCCTATGCGGTGGGACCGTTCGCACAGGGCGCCTACCAGGTGGCGGTGCCGTTTGCTCGGCTGGGCGGCTGCGCCCGCCCGCCCGGCACAAGCCGCGAAGAATCCCCCCAACCCGAACCGAAGGAAACGCAGACGTGAGCGAGATGCAGACAGCCATCCGGGACATGCTGGCGATGAAGACCGTCGCCGTGGCGGGCCTGTCCGACAACCCGGCCCGCGCCAGCCACGAAGTGGCCGCCTTCATGCAGGCACGCGGCTATCGCATCGTGCCGGTCAATCCCAACCATGCCGGCGCGCGTATCCTGGGGCAGACCTGCCATGCCAGCCTGGCCGACGCGGCGCGGGCACTGGCCGCCGAAGGGCAGCGCATCGACTGGGTGGACATCTTCCGCCGCGCCGACGACGTGCCGCCGGTGGTGGACGACGCCATCGCCATCGGTGCGCGCGGCGTCTGGCTGCAACTCGGCATCGTCAACGACGAGGCCTTCGCCCGCGCCCGAGCCGCCGGGCTGCTCGCGGTGCAGGACCGTTGCGCCAAGATCGAGCTGATGCACGCGGACGCCTGAAGGCGCGAACGCCGCTACACTGCGGGGTTGCAGGCGCCTTGCGCCGCGACCCCATCAACCCGTCCGACCCAGCCATGGCCATCGATCCCCAGCTCCTCGACTATTACCGCCGGCTTGCCGAGCGCTATGCCGGCCAACCCGCGCCGGCCGATGCCGCGGGCCGTCGCGCCCGCTTCGCCGAAATCGCAGCGACTTCGCTGGTGCCGGACCCCGAAGGCCTCGTCGTCACGGATCTGGAGATCGCGCTGCCCGGCCGTACGCTGGCGGCACGCCTGTACCGCCCGGAGGGCGTGACGGAGCCGCGCCTCATGGTCTACTTCCATGGCGGCGGGTGGGTGGTCGGCTCGCACGAGACGCATCACACCGTGGCGGCGCTGCTGGCTGCCGATACCGGCTGCGCCGTCGCCAGCATCGACTACCGGCTCGCCCCGGAGCATCCGTTTCCCGCGCCGTGCGACGACGCGCTGCAGTCGTTGCTCTGGTTCGCCGAGCAACGCGCGCGGCTGCGCCTCGATACCCGCTTCCTGGCCGTGGCCGGCGACAGCGCCGGTGGCCACCTGGCGGCGCAGGCGGCGCGCTGGGCGAACGCGCACGGACATCCCGGGCTGGTCAACGCCCAACTGCTGATCTATCCGGTGACGGCGCCGGCCCTTGCCACCGAGAGCTATCGCGCCTTTGCCGACGGCCCTGGCCTCACGCGTGACGAAATGGCCTGGTTCTGGACCCAGTTCATCGGCGCGGAGCAACTCGCCGCGGGCGCCGCCATCGAAGACACGCGCATCCACCTCATGGGCGCGGCGCCAAGGCACCTGCCGCCCGCCAGCGTGGTGGTGGTGGCGGCCAATGACGTGCTGCGCGACGACGGCCTGGCCTACGCCGACTACCTGGTGCGCTACGGCGCAGCCGTGATCACGCTGGAAGCCAGTGGCATGACGCATGGTTTCGCCCGCCTGCAGCCCGATGTGCCGCGCGCGCGCGAATGGATGCGCCGCGCCGCGCAGGCCTTCAAGGAACTGGCGGACGACATTTGACGCAAATGCGCCGACGCCGCCGCACGGCGGGGAGGAACGCGGCGCGGGCATCCCGTAGAATGGCGGTCTTACGAGGATGACCATGACCGCACTGCAGAACGATACCTTCCTGCGCGCACTGCGCCGGCAGCCTACCGAGTACACCCCGCTGTGGCTGATGCGACAGGCCGGCCGCTACCTGCCCGAGTACAACGCCACGCGCGCGCGCGCCGGCAGCTTTCTCGGGCTGGCCAAGGACCCGGCCTATGCCACCGAGGTGACGCTGCAGCCGCTCGAGCGCTACCCGCTCGACGCGGCCATCCTCTTCTCCGACATCCTCACCGTGCCTGACGCCATGGGCCTGGGCCTGTCGTTCGCGCAGGGCGAGGGGCCGCGCTTTGCCCGTCCGTTGCGCACCGAAGCCGACGTGATGAAGCTGGCGGTGCCCGACATGGCCTCGCTGCGCTATGTGTTCGACGCGGTCAGCGAGATCCGGCGTGCGCTCGTGCAGGACGGCCGCCAGCGCGTGCCGCTGATCGGCTTTTCGGGCAGCCCCTGGACGCTGGCCTGCTATATGGTCGAAGGCGCCGGCTCTTCGGATTTCCGCACCGTCAAGAGCATGATGTACRGCCGCCCGGACCTGATGCACCGCATCCTGGAGATCAACGCGCGCGCCGTATCCGCCTACCTGAACGCACAGATCGAGGCCGGCGCGCAGGCCGTGATGCTGTTCGATACCTGGGGCGGCACGCTGGCCGACGGCATGTACCAGGCGTTCTCGCTGGCCTATATGCGCCAGGTGGTGGCCGGGCTCAAGCGCGAGCAAGACGGCCAGCAAGTGCCGGTGATCGTCTTCACCAAGGGCGGCGGCCTGTGGCTGGAAGAACTGGCCGGCATCGGGGCCGACGCGCTCGGACTCGACTGGACGGTCAACCTGCAGCAGGCGCGCCGCCGTACCGGCGGCCAGGTCGCCCTGCAGGGGAATATCGACCCCAATGTGCTGTTCGCGCCGGAATCCGCCATCCGCACGCAGGTGCGCGGCGTGCTCGACAGCTACGCCGCCGGCGGCGGCAGCGACGGCCATGTGTTCAACCTCGGCCATGGCATCTCCCAGTTCACGCCGCCTGAGAATGTCACGGTGCTGGTGGACGAGGTGCATCGCTACAGCCGCCAGCTGCGGGCCAGCGCGGGGTGATACGTGGTGCACGCCCCGCCGCCGGCCGGGCGGCGGCGGCTGTGCGGCGCAGCGAGCGTGACGCCTGCGGCGCGTTCCCGAAGCCGGGTGGCGCGGGAGGCTGGCACGAAGCGCTGTCAAGTAAACTATTTTGCAATTTTTCGCTCTTTCGGTGCCGGTTCGCGCTTGTCAAGGCTTGACTTATGCACATCAATGGGTTTTCCGCAGTGCAAGAGCGGGTTAGTCCTTAACTCATCTGAGGGAGGCTCGCAAGTCCTTGATTTAAAAGGAATTGCATCTGATCAGGCTGACGCCGGAATGCCAGTGGGAGCCTTGATTTACGGGGCTTGGCGGGAACGCCGGACGAGTTTTCAACAAAGTTATCCACAGGCACTGCGCGCCAGCGGGAAAAGCGGCCATCTATCATCGACTTAGGGGCACATTTGAAGCGTTACTTTAAGTTGATGCTGCGCCGCACACTTAATTTGTCTGGAAAGCGGCCCAGCGCTGCCTTGCACCCGCATTGGGCCAGCTTGCCCGCCGCCTTGCCCCAATCTGGGCCGTACCCAGTGCTGCGCGCCGGAGCCAGGGCGTGAACGCCCCGACACTCCCCGCCTCCGGCCCGGAAGCGTCATCTGCCGCCGATGACGCGCCGCTTGCCATCGTGCGGGTGGCGCTCGATACGCCGGCCGACGATGTCTTCGATTATCTCGCCCCGCCGGAGATCCAGCCTGGCGACCTGGTGACCGTGCCCTTCGGGCGCCGCCTGATGGTCGGCGTGGCAGTGGCCCGTTCGGCCCATTCCGAAGTGCCGCCCGATCGGCTGCGGCCTGTCGCCCAGCGCCTCGACTGGCTGCCGCCGCTGGGCGCGCACTGGATCGCGCTGGCCCGGTTCTCCTCGCTCTACTATCACCGCTGTCTCGGCGAGGTCATGCTCCCGGCGCTGCCCCCGGGGCTGCGCGAGGCCGAGAGCTGGCCGCGGCTGGCGCTACGGGCCCGCTGCGAGCATTACCGCTTGATACCGGGCCACGAGCCGGCCCTGCTGGCAGCCGTGCCGGCGCGTGCCCGCACCGTGCTGGCCCTGGCGCAGGCCCTGGTGGCCGCCGCCGGGGCGGGTGCGGCACTTTCCGCGGCCGAGGCGCGTGCCTTGTGCAGCGCCGCCCCGGCCCGCCTGGCCGAATGGACGGCGGCCGGCTGGGTCAGCGCCAGCCACGCCGACCAGCCGCTGCTGGACATTGCAGCCGACAGCGAACCTTCGGTCGCGCCACCGTTGCACGACGAGCAGCGCGCGGCCGTGGAGGCGATCAGCCAGGCGCAGGGCTTCGCGCCCTTCCTGCTGCACGGCGTGACCGGCAGCGGCAAGACCGAGGTCTACCTGCACGCCATGGCCGAAGCCCTGGCGCGCGACCCGCAGGCGCAGGTACTGATGCTGGTGCMCGAAATCAACCTCACGCCGCAATTGCAGGGCCGCATCGCCGCGCGCTTCCCGCAGTTGCCGCTGGCGGTGCTGCACAGCGGCCTGGCTGACCAGGAGCGCACGCTGCAATGGCTGGCCGCGCACCGGGGCGAGGCCCGCATCGTGCTCGGCACCCGCATGGCGGTGATGGCCTCGCTGCCGCATCTCGCCCTGATCGTGGTGGACGAGGAGCACGACACCTCCTACAAGCAGCAGGAGGGCCTGCGCTACTCCGCGCGGGACCTGGCCATCTGGCGTGCCAAGCAGCTCGGCATCGCCGTCGTGCTGGGCTCGGCCACGCCGTCGATGGAAACCTGGTGGCGCGCAGAGCAGGGCGCCTACCGCAAGCTGGTGCTGCGCGAGCGCGCCCAGGCCGACGCGGCGCTGCCGGTAGTGCGGCTGGTCGACCTGAACCAGGAGCGCCAGCGCCAGCGCGCGCTCTTCGAAGGGCTCTCGGTGCCGCTGCTGAGCGCCATCGAGGCCCGCCTGGCGCGTGGCGAGCAGAGCCTGCTGTTCCTCAACCGGCGCGGCTACGCGCCCGTGCTCGCCTGCGGCAGTTGCGGCTGGCTGTCGGGTTGCCCGCGTTGTTCCGCCTACCTGGTGCTGCACCGGCCCGAGCGCCGGCTGCGCTGCCACCACTGCGGGCTGGAATCGCCCGTGCCCCATCATTGTCCGGACTGCGGTGATGTGGATATTGCGCCGCTCGGGCGCGGCACGCAGCGGATCGAGGAAGCCTTGGCGGCACGTTTTCCACAGGCCCGCATYGCGCGCATCGACGCGGACTCCACGCGCCGCAAAGGCAGCGCCCAGGCAATGTTCGACGAGGTCCATGCCGGCGAGGTGGACATCCTGGTGGGTACGCAGATGGTCGCCAAGGGGCACGACTTCCAGCGTGTGACGCTGGTCGGCATCGTGCACCCGGACGCCGCCATGTTCAGCCACGACTTCCGCGCGGCCGAGCACCTGTTCGCCTCGCTGATGCAGGTGGCCGGCCGTGCCGGCCGCGCCGGGCTGGCCGGCGAGGTGCTGATCCAGACCCGCTATCCGGATGCATCGGCATTGCAGGCACTGGTTCGCCATGACTATGATGGATTCGCTGCCGCGCAGTTGCGCGAGCGGCGCCAGGCCGGGTTGCCCCCGTTCGCGTACCAGGTGCTCGTCACGGCCGAGCACGGCCAGCTGGAGCGCGCGCTGGCCTTCCTGCAGAGCGCCCGCAATCGTGCCGACTCCTGCCGCCTGGCGCCTGAGGTGCAACTCCACGACCCGGTGCCGATGTCGATGGTGCGCGTGGCCAACCGCGAGCGTGCGCAGATGCTGGTGGAAAGTACCTCAAGGGCCGCATTGCAGCGGTTTGTGGACGAGTGGGTGCAAACTTTCGGTGACGCGCTGGCCGATGCGAAGGGCGTGCGGTGGCAACTGGAGATCGACCCGCTTCGTATTTGAGCACCGTTGACGGCCGGCGCGGCGACGGGTTGGGTGCAACCCGCATCCGGATTCAGAATGAGTGGTTGTACCTAGTTGCACCTTCGGTTTCCCGCGGAGTATGATCGCGCCCATCGGCAGGCGTATCCGGGAGATCGGGCGCCTTGCATCCGCATCCTTCGGAGAATCAAGCGCATGGCCACCACCACCCTCGGCGTCAAGCTGGACGACGCATCCCGCGAGCGCCTCAAGCGCGTTGCCCAGTCGATCGACCGCACGCCCCACTGGCTGATCAAGCAGGCTATCTTCACGTACCTGGAGCAGGTCGAGCGCGGCCATGTGCCGGCCGAGGCCGGCGCGTCCGGCACGCCGGCGGATGGCGCGGCGGACGGCGCGGATGGCTTCGACGCGGCGGGCGAGGGCGCGCCCCAGCCATTCCTCGAGTTCGCCCAGAGCGTGCAGCCGCAGTCGGTGCTGCGCGCTGCGATCACTGCCGGCTACCGCCGCCCCGAGACCGAGTGCGTGCCCGTGCTGCTCGAGCAGGCCCGGCTGCCGCAGCAGCAGGCCGAGGCCGCGCTCGCGATGGCCCGCACGCTGGCCACCCGCCTGCGCGAGCGCAAGGTCGGCACCGGCCGCGAAGGACTGGTGCAGGGCCTGATCCAGGAATTCTCGCTCTCGTCCCAGGAAGGCGTGGCGCTGATGTGCCTGGCCGAGGCGCTGCTGCGCATCCCGGACAAGGCCACGCGCGACGCGCTGATCCGCGACAAGATCAGCGGCGCCAACTGGCAGTCGCACCTGGGCCAGAGCCCGTCGCTGTTCGTCAACGCGGCCACCTGGGGCCTGCTGCTGACCGGCCGCCTGGTTGCCACCCACACCGAAGCCGGCCTGTCCAAGGCCCTGACCCGCATCATCGGCAAGGGCGGCGAGCCGCTGATCCGCAAGGGCGTGGACATGGCGATGCGCCTCATGGGCGAGCAGTTCGTCACCGGCGAGACCATTTCCGAGGCGCTCGCCAACGCGCGCAAGTACGAGGCCGAAGGCTTCCGCTACTCCTACGACATGCTCGGCGAAGCCGCCATGACCGAGGAAGACGCGCTGCGCTACCTGGCGTCCTACGAACAGGCCATCCATGCCATCGGCCAGGCCTCGCGCGGGCGCGGCATCTACGAAGGCCCCGGCATCTCGATCAAGCTCTCCGCGCTGCACCCGCGCTACAGCCGTGCCCAGCACGAGCGCGTGGTCAGCGAGTTGTACGGCCGCCTCAAGTCGCTCACGCTGCTGGCCCGCCAGTACGACATCGGCATCAATATCGACGCCGAGGAAGCCGACCGCCTGGAGATCTCGCTGGACCTGCTCGAGCGGCTGTGCTTCGAGCCCGAGCTGGCCGGCTGGAACGGCATCGGCTTCGTCGTGCAGGGCTACCAGAAGCGCTGCCCGTTCGTCATCGACTACCTGATCGACCTGGCCCGCCGCAGCCGCCACCGCCTGATGATCCGCCTGGTCAAGGGCGCCTACTGGGATAGCGAGATCAAGCGCGCCCAGGTGGACGGCCTGGAGGGCTATCCGGTCTACACGCGCAAGGTCTACACCGACGTGTCCTACGTGGCATGCGCGCGCAAGCTGCTGTCGGTGCCGGACGTGATCTACCCCCAATTCGCCACCCACAATGCGCATACGCTGGCGGCGATCTACCAGATCGCCGGCCACAACTACTACCCCGGCCAGTACGAGTTCCAGTGCCTGCACGGCATGGGCGAGCCGCTGTACGACCAGGTGGTCGGGCCGCTGGCCGACGGCAAGTTCAACCGCCCGTGCCGCATCTACGCCCCGGTGGGCACGCACGAGACGCTGCTGGCCTACCTGGTGCGCCGCCTGCTGGAGAACGGCGCCAATACCTCCTTCGTCAACCGCATCGCCGACGAAACCATTTCGCTGGATGAACTGGTGGCCGATCCGGTCACCGTGGTCGAGCGCATGCATGCCGAGGAGGGCGGCCTCGGCCTGCCGCACCCGCGCATCCCGCAGCCGCGCGAGCTGTATGGCCAGTCGCGCGCCAATTCCGCCGGCATCGATTTGTCCAACGAGCATCGCCTGGCTTCGCTGTCGTCGGCGCTGCTGGCCGGGACCAGCGAGGCGGTTGCCGCGGCGCCGCTGCTCGGCGGCGAAGCCGCGCCCGGCTCGGAAGCGAACCAGCCGGTGCCGGTGCGCAACCCGGCCGACCTGCGCGACGTCGTCGGGCATGTCACCGAAGCCAGCATGGCCGAAGTGGAAGCCGCGCTGCAGGCCGCGGTCAAGGCTGCGCCGATCTGGCAGGCCACGCCGGCCGACGTGCGCGCCGCGGCGCTGGAGCGGGCCGCCGAACTGATGGAAGCGCAGATGCAGTCCCTGATGGGCGTCATCATGCGCGAGGCCGGCAAGACCTTCTCCAACGCCATCGCCGAAGTGCGCGAGGCCGTGGACTTCCTGCGCTACTACGCGGCGCAGGTGCGCGAGACCTTCTCCAGCGACACGCACCGCCCGCTCGGCCCCGTGGTCTGCATCAGCCCGTGGAATTTCCCGCTGGCCATCTTCACCGGCCAGGTCGCGGCCGCGCTGGCCGCCGGCAATACCGTGCTGGCCAAGCCCGCCGAGCAGACCCCGCTGATCGCCGCGCAGGCCGTGCGCCTGCTGCGCGAAGCGGGCGTGCCGGCCGGCGCCGTGCAACTGCTGCCGGGCCGCGGCGAGACCGTCGGCGCCGCGCTGGTGGGCGACGCACGCGTCAAGGGCGTGATGTTCACCGGCTCCACCGAAGTGGCGCGCCTGCTGCAACGCAGCGTGGCCGGGCGCCTGGACGCCGCCGGCCGCCCGGTGCCGCTGATCGCGGAAACCGGCGGGCAGAACGCGATGATCGTCGACTCCTCGGCGCTGGCCGAGCAGGTGGTGGGCGACGTGGTCAACTCCGCCTTCGATTCGGCCGGCCAGCGCTGCTCGGCGCTGCGCGTGCTGTGCCTGCAGGAGGAAGTGGCCGACCGCGTGCTGGCCATGCTCAAGGGCGCCATGAACGAACTCGCCATCGGCAACCCCGACCGCCTGTCCACCGACGTCGGCCCGGTGATCGACGAAGAAGCGCGCGACAACATCCTGCGCCATATCGAAGCCATGCGCGCCAAGGGTCGCCGCATCCACCAGGCCGAGCGCAGCGAAGCCGCGGATGCCGCCACCCGCCACGGCACCTTCGTGCCGCCCACCCTGATCGAGCTCGACAGCATCGAAGAGCTGCAGCGCGAGGTATTCGGCCCGGTGCTGCACGTGGTGCGCTACCAGCGCGCCGGCCTGGACGCGCTGCTCGGCCAGATCAACGGCACCGGCTACGGCCTCACCATGGGCATCCATACGCGCATCGACGAGACCATCGCGCATATCGTCGAGCGCGCCGAAGTGGGCAACCTCTACGTCAACCGCAATGTGGTCGGCGCGGTGGTCGGCGTGCAGCCGTTCGGCGGCGAAGGATTGTCCGGCACCGGCCCCAAGGCCGGCGGCCCGCTCTACCTGCACCGCCTGCTGTCGGTCTGCCCGCAGGACGCCGTGGCCCGCGCCGTGCGCGCCTCGGACGTGCTGAACGGCGCCGGCGAGCCCGGCCCGGTGCGCGCGGCGATGACCGATGCCCTGGGCATGCTCAAGGAATGGGCCGCGCGCGAGAGCGCCGCGCTGCCCGGGCTGGGCGCGGCGTGCGACCGCTTCGCCGCCGCCTCGCCGGCCGGCCTGTCGGTGACGCTGCCCGGCCCCACCGGCGAGCGCAACACGTACACGCTGCTGCCGCGCGCGGCCGTGCTGTGCCTGGCCCAGCAGGAGGCCGACCTGGCCATGCAGCTGGCGGCCGTGCTGGCTGCCGGCAGCCGCGCGGTCTGGCCGGACAGCCCGATGGCGCGCACGCTGTCGGCGCGCCTGCCGAAGGCAGTACAATCGCGCGTCCGCCTGGTGCCCGACTGGGCCGCGGGCGACACCGAATTCGATGCCGTGCTGCACCACGGGGATTCCGACCAGCTGCGCGCCGTGAGCGAGCAACTGGCCACGCGCGCCGGCCCGATCATTTCGGTCCAGGGCCTGGCGCACGGTGAACCGAATGTGGCCATCGAGCGTTTGTTGATCGAGCGTTCGCTCTCCGTCAATACGGCGGCGGCGGGCGGCAATGCCAGTTTGATGACGATCGGCTGACCGGCCGGGCGTTGATCGAAGAGACGCGAGGCAGCGGCGATCCCGCGCGCCTTGCGTATGTGAAATCGGGAAGCGTTTCGCGCCGCACCCGGACGCGTCCAAAAACGCAGCAAGAAGGCTATCGAAAAGCCACCAAGGAGAACTGATGAACTCGACTTTCCACAAGACGGCACTGACCGTTGCCCTGTCGATCGCCGGCGTGTGCGCCAGCTCGGCCGCCTTTGCCCAGGCCCAGGAAATCAAGCTCGGCTTCGCCGCGCCCATGACCGGCGGCCAGRCGCAATACGGCAAGGACATGCAGAACGGCGTGATCCTCGCCATCGAGGAAATGAACGCCACCAAGCCCAAGATCGGCGGCAAGGACGTCAAGTTCGTATTGCTTTCCGAAGATGACCAGGCCGATCCCAAGACTGGCTCGGTGGTGGCGCAGAAGCTGGTGGACGGCGGCATCCAGGGCATGCTCGGCCACTTCAACTCCGGCACCAGCATCCCGGCTTCGATGGTCTACAACCGCGCCGGCATTCCGCAGATCGCCATGGCGACCGCGCCGGAATACACCAAGCAAGGCTTCAAGACCACCTTCCGCATGATGACCTCCGACACCCAGCAGGGTTCGGTGATCGGCGCCTTCGTGGTGAAGAAGCTTGGCGCCAAGAACATCGCCATCGTCGACGACCGCACGGCCTACGGCCAGGGCCTGGCCGACGAGTTCGAGAAGGCCGCCCGCGCCGCCGGCGGCAAGATCGTGCGCCGCGAATACACCAACGACAAGGCGGTGGACTTCAAGGCCGTGCTGACCAACATCAAGCGCAGCAACCCGGACGTGATCTTCTACGGCGGCGCCGAGACGCAATCCGCGCCGATGGCCAAGCAGGTCAAGGAACTCGGCATGAAGTCGCCGCTGGTGTCGGGCGAAATGTCCAAGACCGACAACTTCCTGAAGCTGGCCGGCACCGCTGCCGATGGCACCGTGGTGTCGCTGGCCGGCCTGCCGCTGGAGCAGATGCCCGGTGGCGCCACCTACGAGAAGAAGTACGAGAAGCGCTTCGGCGGCAAGGTGCAGACGTACTCGCCGTACGCCTATGACGGCGCCACCGCGATGATGAGCGCCATGGTCAAGGCCGGCTCGGCCGATCCGGCGCGCTACCTGCCGGTGCTGGCCGCCACCAATATGCAGGGCGTCACCACCAAGGCCCTGGCCTACGACGCGCGCGGCGACCTGAAGGACGGCGGCATCACCGTCTACAAGGTGGTCGGCGGCAAGTGGACCGTGCTGGAGACGGTCGGCGGCAAGTAAGCCTTCGCCAGCGCCATGCGGAAACGCCACCTTCGGGTGGCGTTTTCTTTTGGCGGCACGCCAGCGGGGCAGCCGATGTCTCGCGGGCGCAACAAGGAAGCGGCGCCGTTCCCATTCTTTCCCCGTTGCCGATTAATGTTGCGCTTGCTGCGCAAAGGATGCGTCGCCACCAGCCAGAACGAAACATGGACCACGACAAGCACACCATCATCGGCATCGATCTCGGCACCACCAACAGCCTGGTCGCGGTCTGGCGCGATGGACGGGCGCAGATCATTCCCAACTCTCTCGGCAAGCGCCTGACGCCCTCGTGCGTGAGCGTGCTGGACGACGGCGCGGTCGTCGTCGGGGAGGCCGCGCGCGACCGCCTGCTGACCCATCCCGCGCACAGCGCGGCACTGTTCAAGCGCTACATGGGCACCGCCCGCGCGACCCCGCTGGGCGAGCGGCGCTATCGCCCGGAAGAACTCTCGTCCTTCTTGCTGCGCGCGTTGAAGGCCGATGCCGAAGCCTGGCTCGGCGCGCCGGTCAGCGAAGCGGTGATCACCGTGCCGGCTTATTTCAGCGACGCCCAGCGCCGCGCCACGCGTGTGGCGGGCGAGCTGGCGGGGCTGCGCGTGGAGCGCCTGCTCAACGAGCCGACCGCCGCCGCGCTGGCCTACGGCTTGCAGCAGAACGGGGAAAGCCGCTTCCTGGTGTTCGACCTGGGCGGAGGGACCTTCGACGTCTCTGTGCTGGAACTGTTCGAGAACGTGATGGAAGTACGCGCCTCGGCCGGGGACAACTTCCTCGGCGGCGAGGACTTCGTCGCGGCGCTGATGCGCCGCTTCAGCCGCGACAGCGGGCTCGATGCGCGACTGAGCGCCGGCGGCGTGCAGGAAGGCGAGGCGCAGCCCGAGCGCTGGCCGGCGCAGTTGCGCGAGCGGGTACGCCACGCCGCCGAAGGTGCCAAGCGCGCGCTCAGCGACGCCGCCGGCGCGGACAYGGCCGTGACCTGGGAGGACCGCACCTTCACCATGTCGCTGACCCAGGAAGTCTTTGCCGAACTGAGCACGCCGTTGCTGGAGCGGCTGCGCAAGCCCATCGAGCAGGCCATGCGCGACGCACGCATCCGGCCGGCCGAGCTGGACAGCGTGGTGCTGGCCGGCGGCGCCACCCGCATGCCGATGGTGCGCAGGCTGGTGAGCCGCATGTTCGGCCGCTTTCCCGTGACCGAGCTGAATCCCGACGAGGTGGTGGCGCTCGGCGCGGCCGTCCAGGCCGGCCTGAAGGCGCGCGACGCGGCGCTGGACGAAGTGGTCATGACCGATGTCGCACCCTATTCGCTGGGCATCGAAACCAGCCAGCGGGTCGGCCCGGAGGCGTTTTCCCACGGGCACTACCAGCCCGTGATCGACCGCAACTCGGTGGTGCCGGTCAGCCGCGTGGAACGCATCCATCCGCTGGCCGACAAGCAGGAGATGCTGGCGCTGCGCGTCTTCCAGGGCGAGGGGCGGATGGTGGCGGAGAACGTCTTCCTCGGCGAGATCGCCGTGCCGCTGCCGCGCATCAGCGCGGCCGAGTCGGGCGTGGACGTGCGCTTCACCTATGACGTCAACGGCATCCTCGAAGTGCAGGCCACCGTGCTCGCCACCGCCGCCACGCACCGCATCGTGATCCAGGAAAACCCCGGCGTGCTGAGCGACGAGGAAGTGGGCGAGCGCCTGGCGGCGCTTGCCGAGATCAAGATCCATCCGCGCGACCAGGCCGAGAACGCGCAACTGGTGGCGCGCGCCGACCGGCTCTACCAGCAGTGCCTGGGCCGCGACCGCGACCAGATCAGCGGCGCGCTGGCGCAATTCCAGGCCGCGCTGGACGCGCAGGATACCGAGCGCATCCGCACGCTGCGCGCGCCCATCCGGCGCCTGCTCGACGGACTCGACACGCAACTCTGGGACTGATCCCGGCTCGTCCCCTCTCCACGCTTCGCTACCGGCCCGATCCGAACAATGCACTGGCAAGTCCTGCAACTGGCGCCGACCACGGATACGCGCCGCATCCGCTCGGCCTATGCCGCGCGCCTCAAGGTCACGCGCCCCGACGAGGACGCGCAGGCGTTCCAGGCGCTGCGCGCCGCCTATGAATTCGCGCTCGAGTGGGCGCGCCACCATGCGCAGGACGAAGATGCCGGCGCCGTGCCCGACCCGGGCGCCGCTGCCCCGCCTGCCCCGCCTGCCCCGCCCGCCGGAGAGCCGGGGCCCGCCGCGATCGCTTCGCCGCTGACTTCGCCCGCCTCGCCCGTGCGCGGCAGGCTGCCGGCAATCGGCCAGGTGCTGCCGCCCGCCGTGCAGGCGGACCCGCAGCGCCCGCAGACGGCCCGGGCCTTGCCCGATGCGGGCGAGCTGGCCCTTGCAATGTGGGAGCGGCTGCGCGCCAGCTTTCCGCCCGCGCCGGCCGGCGGCCGCTACCCCGGGCTCGACCGCGGTGAACTGGCCGCGCAATCGCTGCCGGTCGGCGAGGCGCTGCAGCGCTGCCTGCAGGACGATGCCTTCGTCAGCATCGAAGCGCGCGACCGCTTCGAGTGGCTGGCGCTGCGCTACTGCGCCCGGGACGATGCCAGTCCCGCGGCGCGCACCGCGCTGTTCGAAGGCTTCGGCTGGGAAGATGCTTCCGATCACCTGGCGCGGCGCGACCGCGCCCTGACCCAGCAGGCGGTCGCACGCGCGCTGGCGGACCGGCAGTTCAGCTACTTCCGCACCTACGCCAAGGGCTCGGCGGCGGCGCAGGCGCTTCTGGCGCCGCCGCCCGCGCGCATCCGCCGGCAAGCGCTGATGCGCGGCGGCTTCGTCAAGGACATGCAGGCCCTGCTCGAACAACTGCGCTGGAAGACGCCGCAGACACGCCACTACCATTTCGACGAGGCGGTGCTGGCGGCCTGGGAGCAGGCGGTATCCCGGCCGCTGTTGTCGTGGGGGCAGTTGTTCCATGCGCTGTGGATCGGCGCCATCCTGGCC
>NZ_JBFTND010000052.1:0-35502 GCF_056397305.1 Cupriavidus sp. 05N40 | reverse complement strand
TGGTACTTCCGTTGTCCATGGTGTCCTTTCCTTGAGTTGCTTTGCTGGATATGCGTGAGCTATCCGTTTCTTTTTAAATTTTTGTCAGGAAAAGCAATACCATGCAAACCGGTATCGTTAAATGGTTCAACGACGCCAAGGGCTTCGGTTTCATCAAGCCGGACGCAGGCGGTGACGATCTCTTCGCGCACTTCTCTGAAATCCGCGCCGACGGTTTCAAGTCGCTGCAGGAAAACCAACGCGTGTCGTTCGAAGTCAAGAACGGCCCGAAGGGCCTGCAAGCTGCGAACATCACGCCGCTGTAAGCAGTAAGACTGGCACCCCTCCTGGGGTGCGCCCAGTCAAGAAAACCCCGCCTCTCGAGGCGGGGTTTTTTTTTCGTCCTGCCGGGGCCCGCAAGCGGACGGTGGCGACATGCCCGCGGCCTGCGCCCCGTCGACCCGCCTCGCTACGCCCGAAAGCAGCCGCACCGCTTGTCCAGCCACGCCTGAGCCCTTAGCCACCGGAAGACACGCCGGGCCCGCAGAAATGGGTACGCACAGGCCAGGCGAGCCATGTCTTCGGCGAGATGACAAGCGCGCAGAAACGGGTACGCTTTGGCCGCACCGGCCGGGCCACGCACGCCCGGGCTTCGGGCGCAGCGCCTTTTGAACGTCCGCAGAAACGGGTACGCTGAGCTTGAAATCGACACGCAGCCAGGGCCTGGACTGAGCCGTCCAGGCCCTGGTTCGCTCCACACCGCAGCCATATTGCAGCGCAGAAACGGGTACGCTTTGCTCTGCCTGGCGCGCACCGAATACGCCTGCGGCCTCCTGACCGCATCCAAGATCGCCCTGCTGATGTATTGGTGCAACGCAGAAACGGGTACGCCTCACGCAATTCCCCGCCAGCTGGGCGCCTGGCCCGTACGCAGAAACGGGTACGCTGCCGCCCGTTTTCGGGCGAATTTACCGCTCGCATCGACCCCGCGAGCCATCCTCAAGCCTGATGGCCGGCCGCACGGCTGGCCGGTTTCCTGTCGCGACAACGAATCCCCTGCTCCACGCAGAATCGGGTACGCCCCGCTAAGCGCGTAGTCCGGCGCCCGCCTCGCAGAAACGGGTACGCCACTCGCTTGTATATCCCTGATCGCTGACCACCCCTCATCACCAGCATCTCCAGCGTCCCGCAGAAACGGGTACGCCGACGTATACCCTTTGGCAGCCTGGATAATTCCGAGTGCAAGCGCTCGCTTTTACTGAGAACCTTGTGTATAATAGAGGTGAAATTTCCGGCTTGAATTTCAGGGCGTCAGATACACGCAGAAACGGGTACGCCCAGCGCCGAATGATCGCCTTGCGGTGACGCAGAAACGGGTACGCTTCGGAGTTCGGAGCGGCCCTGGTGGATGTTTCGCAGAATTGGGTACGCCGCAGAAACGGGTACGCTGGCACGACCGAAACCGGGCTTCGAAGTGCTCACGCAGAATTGGGTACGCATTTGGAACGCCGCCGCCCCGATTGACGCAGAATTGGGTACGGTGCGGGGTGAAAAGGGCAGTCGGGGAGTGGGATGCGTACCCGTTTCTGCGGGGATAACTCCGGTACGACCCCTTGTTTACCTCGGCACGGAGCGTATACCGCACTTGACCCGCAGAAACGGGTACGCTTTGGCGCGGTCCGGCTGTGGAAAAGCCTGTGAGAACAGGGAGTTATCCCCGCAGAATCCGGTTCGCGCTTTACGCTGAAACGGGTTCGGTATACCGCAGAATCTGGTACAGCACTTCGCAGAATCGAGTACGGTTTCACGCAGAATCGGGTTCGGAAGGGGGCTTTTTCCGTATACGAATCAGTGGCTTGGGGGCTACGTATACGGTTTACGAGTAGTTAACCCATACGCTTATCGTTTACTGGTAGCTCAGTGCTGGCCTTCCGTGGACAACCCTGCCGGGTTGCCCACCGCAGACCACCCTGCTACCAGTCATGAGACCCACCTGACCCAAAACCCGCGGCAGGACAGGAAATTCGCCTACCGAACCTGTTTCTGCGTGACAAGGCGGTTTGCTTCGCGTAAAAAGTCGTGTATTCCGAAGCCCGCCAATATGCCCATCAAACGCACCCAGACCATCCTGGGATCTCACGATCCGGCCAACATGGACCGTGAGCCGTCCCGCATCATCGTTCCCGGCGACGAGAACAGTCTGGTTCCGTCCGAGAAATTCCAGCGCCTGTTCGACGAAGCCCAGGCCATGGAACGGGAAGATGCATGGCAAAGTGGCGAAGTCGGCTTCCTTAGCCGCGCCAGCGTACAAGTGACCCTGCCTTATCGGGCGCCGAAAGGTGCGCCGCCGGTGTGGACACGGACCAGCGGGAATATTTCCCTGATGATCCAGCCTGGTTACTTCACGCAGCAGCGATCCGAGAAGGCGAGCAACGGTCGCCAGAAACTGGTGTCCGAGACGGTGTCGCTCGGCTATCCCTACGGGTCTTACCCGCGCCTGATGCTTGCCTGGATTGGCAAGGAAATCATGGCCAAGAAGAAGCGAGGGGAGTTTACGGGCACGGTCGAGGATCGCCGCATTTCGCTGGGCAACTCGCTTTCCGAATTCATGTACAACCTGGGCATCCCGATGGCCACGGGTGGCAAGCGCGGCACCATGACCCTGGTGCGCCAGCAGATGATCCGTCTGTTCTCCGCCACCATTGCGATCGTCCAGAACAAGTCCACGCCGAGCCAGAACCAGAACCCAAATCACGAACCGCTGTCCATTGACCGGGTCGGGTACCTGCTGGCAGATCAGTTGTCGACCTGGTGGGATCCGATGCAGCCCGGGCAGGGCTCGATGTTCGAGAGTTTCGTGGTGCTGTCCGAGCCCTTCTTCAACGAGCTGGTTAACCGGCCTGTGCCAGTGGACATGCGGGCGCTGAAGGCGCTCAAGCAGTCGCCTTTTGCGCTCGATGTTTACTCCTGGCTGACGTATCGTTTCTTCACCATCCAGCGCCGCACCGAGATCCCATGGGAAGCGCTGCAGATGCAGTTCGGCACCGAGACGGAAAGCGAGCGCAAGTTCCGCGCACTGTTCCGCAAGGCACTCAAGGATGTGCTGGTGGTGTATCCGGGTGCCAAGGTGGATGCAGACTCGTCCAAGGCACTGATCCTGCAGCCCTCGCGCACCAGCGTTCGCAAGCTGGCCTGAGATCCGGCTTGTCGCACGATCCGCCCGCTGGCTAGCCCAGCGGGTTTTTGCTTTCAGGACAGTGCGCGCGGCATGCGTTACCGGGCTCCTTGCCGTCCGGGAACGATGTGGGCGTCTTGCCTCGCTTGGGATTGCAGAAAAGACAAAAGGCAAGCGTGGAACGCTTGCCTTTTGCTTTGCTGGCCGGACCGGGACCGATGGGGTCCCGGCTCGGCCGGCGAGTTCGGCGTGATTCGTGAGATCAGGCCGGCTTGATGGCGGATGCCTGCAAGCCCTTCGGACCCTGCTTCACTTCGAACGTGACGCGCTGACCATCCTTGAGCGTCTTGAAACCCGAACCCTGGATTTCGGAGAAGTGCGCGAACAGATCCGCACCGCCGTCGTCCGGGGTAATGAAGCCAAAGCCTTTGGTCTCATTGAACCATTTGACCGTACCGGTTGCCATGTGAATTTCCTTTCGAAGCAAGTTCTTGTACACAACGCAAACAACGCTAACAACCGCTCAAGCACGCTAAATTCTCGTAGTTACCGAACGGATGCGACGAGGTTGACACGACTTGACTCGACTGTAGCGGGCATCATAACCAGTTTGTCTAGTTGTGTCATGTGCGGCGAAAGACGCACTATGCCTACTGTAGGCGGATTCCATGCCGCATTTCAAGCGAAAATCTTTCATTTCCATAACACGAAATGTTTTCGCTAATTTTATGTAAAAAATATAAAATCAAAAAACAGTTGAGCCCGCACGTCACTTTGACTAAAGTTGCGCCTAGAGATAATCGTGCGCTTTCAGCGCTGAAAGAGAGGTCGCAAGTGCCAGCTAAAATCATCACGGTCTTCAATCAAAAGGGCGGGTGCGGAAAGACCACGGTCAGCATGCATCTCGCCGGCACGCTTGGCCTGCGCGGTGCACGCTCCATGCTCGTGGATATGGACGAGCAGGGCACCGCGACGCGCTGGGCGGCACAGGCCAGCGATGAACGTCCTTTTCCCGCTTCAGTGATCGGTCTGGCGCCTTCGGGGGGCGCAATGCACAGGGAGGTCCGCAAGTTCGTCCAGGACTATGACTACATCGTGGTGGATTGCCCGCCGGCGGTGCATTCGGCCGCGCCGTCGAGTGCCTTGCTGATTTCGGATCTGGCCATCATTCCCGTAGTGCCCTCCCCGCCGGACCTCTGGGCGGCAGTGGCCGCCAAGACGCTGGCCCAGCACGCGCAGGTACAGAACGAAACCCTGCGGATTCGGGTAATGGCAAACATGGTGCAGCGGCGCGTCTCGATTGCGCGGCAGGCGATCGAGATCCTCGGCGATGACGCGGAGGTTCCGCTGATGAATGCAATGATCGGCTCGCGCTCGGCATTCCGCGAATGTCAGGCGATTGGCTGCACGGTGCATGGTGTGGTTGGAGCACGCGAGTCGGTGCAGGAAGTCGACATGATGGTCGACGAGGTATTGTCTTTGATTGAGCAATAAGAATGGCTACAAAACTGAAGAGCCTGAAGGCGGGCATGCTGGCGGGGATGGCTGCCGAGAAAACACGCGGCGATGCCCTCGACCGCTTTGCGCGCGCCGAAGCCGCGATTTCCCAGCACCCGAACGGATTGCTCCAGGCACGCTCGCGCGAACCGAGCCCGATTTTCAGCGCTGAAAGTGAGCCGGAGGAGGAGGGCGGACGCATCCTGATGAAGGTCCCGCTGGCGCAACTCCACGACAATCCGTTTAATGCCCGTCGTATCTACGACCCGGTCGTGGTCCAGGAGCGGGCGGCATCCATCGCCACGCACGGGCAGAAAACGCCAGGCCTGGCCACGCCCGATCCGGCGCGCCCGGGGCATTACATCCTGGTCGATGGACACTACCGCAAACGCGCGCTGGCCTCGGCGGGCAAGCTCGAGATGGAATGCTTCATCGAGAGCGACCTCAGCGATCTCGACTTCTACCGCCTTTCCTTTCTGCTCAACGAGCAGCGCTCCGACCAGTCGGCGCTGGATAACGCCATCGCCTGGCGCCAGCTGCTGGATGAAGGGAAAGTCCAGAAAGAGGAAGATATATGTGAATTGACGGGTATGTCCGCGGGCACCGTCAACAAGACACTGGCACTGCTGCGCCTGCCGGAATCCGTGCTGGGCGTCATGCGTGAACGGCCCGCTGCCATCGGCATCGCCACCGGCTACGAACTGACGCTCTACTGCAAGATCGTTGGCGAGGACCGGACCCGTGACCTCGCCGCGCGCATCATGGTGGAGGGCTTGTCGAGCCGGGAAGTCGAGGCCATCCGCAAGCATGCCCAGGAAGGCAAGTCGCGCAAGGTCAAGGAGATCAGCCGCCAATACAAGATTCGCAGCGACGGCGGCCAGTTACTGGGCACCATAAAGGAGTGGGATTCCGGCCGCGTGATGCTCGACGTGCAGGTCGGCGACAGCGCGACGCGCGAAGCCCTTGTCGATGCACTCAAGGTACGTTTCGGCCTCGACAAGAAGGCGGGCTGACAACACGAACCACGGCGGCCAGCAACGCGCGCTCAGCCTGGCCGTCCGCCTTGCAAGCCAGGACGCGGCGTCCCGTGCGGCGCCGCCCACCGCATTCACTCACTCAGGCGCGGTAGCTTCACCAGAAGGTTGGGGCCGCATCCGCGTCCTCCGTCCGGCAAGATCGCGCGGCGAGCGCGCCGCGAATTCCCCATCCACCTCCGCCCGATAACGCTCGATCGCCTGGCTCAGCAGCGCATGCAGTCCGCGCACCGAGTATCCGGCGCCCGGCGAGCTATCGGCCTTGCGCTGTGCGCGCCCGGTAGGCGGCAAGCGTGGCGGCCCGACCAGGGCCACGGGTCGCCCGGCCTGGCCCTCCCAGTCCAGCCCCCGGTCTTGCCAGTGTCGTGCCAGCGCCGCGCGGGCCGGATCGTCCAGACCCTCCTGCGCAAAATCTCCGTCGGACTCTCCAAGCGTACCAAGCTGCTCGCGTTTGAATTCGGCCAGATCGGAGAATCCGATCGGCAACGCCTGCAATACGCGCACGGCAGCCTCGGCGGCTCGATAGCGCCGGCCATCCTCGGCCTGCCCCTGCGTTGTCAGCCATGCGAGGAAGCGTGCCAGCGAATCCCGATCGAACTGTGTTCCCGGCGGTCGCCGGGCGGCGCGCGGCAACCGCAATTGCGCCTGTGTTTCCGCTTGCCAGACATGCGATGCCACATGGCCCTGCAGTTGCAGCCATTCGAACAACGCGCCCAGGATGCGCGAGGCATGCAGAACACTGCTATCCGATAGCGGGCCGGTAAACGGCCGCCATGCGACCGAATCCCTCGGCGCGCGCGGACCCACCCAGAGGCGCTCGGGCACAGGCTTGCGCAAGAAGGCAAGGTAATCGAGCCTGTCCTGGCCATCCAGCATAGCCAGCGTCTTGCGGCGCTCCGTGACCGACCAGAGCAGGAGACGCTCGGCTTCCTTCCGATATGCCAGCCAGGTACTCTGCTGCGCTTCATTTGCCGCGAGCCAAGCTCTCACCGCGGACAGATCTTCCGGAAAAGATGCCTTTGCGTCACTTGATGCGCCGGGCGTTATCTCTGGACACCGCATCAGTTCGAATGGCACGAGCTGCCGCAGGCCCGGTGCCAGCACGGCCTCGCCCAGGCGGCCGCGCGCGCCCACGTGTTCGCGCAGCAGCGGCGCACCATGCTCGTCCCGGACGATATCCCTGTGCTCCGCCAGCCAGCGATTGATGGCCCCACCGGCAAGCGAGCCAATGCGCGGCACGGAGCGCCACCATGCGTTGCCATGCCGGTTGGCAAGTTCGACCAGGATATGCAGGTTGGATATTTTCTGGGCGCGCAGCCGCCGCGCCAGCGCAGGAGAAAACCACAGCTCGATGCCATGGTCGGCGCGCGGGCGCGCCGTACCCAGGCGCTCGAGCTCGGCCAGCGCCTCCACGCGGCGGTCCATGCCGCGATTGGAGCGTCCTGGACCCATTTCCAGCAATTCGGCCAGATCCGGCCTGCTATGCAGGTGGGCGAGCTGCACCATCCGGTCGCGCAAGCCCAGCAATACGCGCAGCGCGGACTCCCCGCCGGGATCGTCATCGGCGTCGTCGGATAGATAGCGATCGGCCACCATCGCCGCAGGCATGCCCTGGACGTAGGCGCGTACCGCGGCAAACTGGCTGCGTGTGAGTGTCAGACTGGGTGTTTTAGCGGGCTGCATCGCACGGCCCGATTGTGATGCTAAGGTGTTGATTCATAAGGCACTTAAACAGCCACTAAATGCATCCGGAGGCAAATGCATAGTGAAATGTAATGCCGATAATTATAACGCGGAATATCCCGAAAACCGCAATGGAAGCGCGTAAACGTTCTCCGATTCGACAGTCGCCGTGACCTCGACCCGTAGTGCGGACCCGTGTAACCCTCACTTGCAATCGCGTGTTGCAGTGCATATGCTCAGACCAGAGTTAGTATTTTTTAACTCTGTTTTAAGAGGCATCGAAGAAGCAACGAAAGCGTAAGAACAACGCAAAACGGGGCGGTTCGACACGATTCCAAGGGATGGTCAGGCGCGCAGCGAAACCCGGACGGGGGCAGCGGCGGCGACCGGGAGTCAAGCCGGATCGTATGGAAATGCAACCACAGCATAGTGGGCTTTTCCAACAGCATGCGCGGGTTGTCGCGGGACTCGCCATGCAGCAATAAGAAAGAGAGCGGCCATGGCCACCATCCTCTTGATCGAGCCTCATCCACTCCTGCGCCTGGGTCTGCGCCATTTGCTGACGCAAGCGGGACTCCACGGCGATCTGGTCGATATCGACCCAGGATCCTTGCCCTATCCGGCCGAATGGCTGTGCCACGCAGACCTGATGATCTACGGCTTGTCCGCGGATCCGGCCACGCATTGGCAGGAGCTGGAACAAGCCTGCAGGTCGCTGATGCCGCGCCGCGTGCTGGTGCTGGCGGACGAGGTCTGCGCCCCGCCCCATGCCGGCGAGATCCCCGGCAACGTGCGCGGCCTGCTGTCCAAGGCATGCAGCGCCGATATGCTCGACGCGGCCATCCGGCTCGTGCTCGCGGACGGCGAATGCTTCCCTGCCCGTGCCCAGGCCGCCCGCGCCAGCGAGCACGCCGCACACTGGGGCACCGCGCAGGCGGCCCCGACCCCGAATACCGTGCACCGGTTTGGCGGCGCGCCGCTGACGGACGACGGCCACCCGTACCCGGCACGGCCGACGCAGCATGCCGGCCCCGCCGAGTCCGAACCGGAGACGCCCTCGGCCGGCTCGCACCTGCTCAATATCACCGAGCGCCAATATGAAGTGCTGGCGCTGCTGGCGCGCGGATATCCCATCAAGACCGTCAGCCGGCTGCTGAATATCTCGGTGGCGACCGCCAAGACCCATGCCTGCACCTTGTACCAGCGGCTCCAGGTGCGTAACAAGGGTGAGGCGGTTTACGTGGCACTCCAGCGCGGCGCCAAGCTGAGCTGGCCCGGTCCGGCACCGGCCGCCACCACCTTGCGCGGTGTGGGCCCGCAGTCGGTCGAACTGATCAGCATCTGCCAGGCTGCATGAGGGATTGTCCCGCCCCGGAGCCCATGGTGGGCCCGGGCGGCCGATTGCGTTAGCGGCTCCATCTTCTTCAGTACGCTGCCTCATCCGAAAGCACGAGGCGGCGTATTGTCGTACTTGCTACCCTGATCTGCAGCAACGCCAACAAGTGCCTTCGCGCGGCCAGCCGGTCCCGGCGCGCGGATCCTGCCAACCCGCTGTCACCCGCGCCGATGACAACGCTTCTGCTTGCCCACAACATGATGCTGCGCCGGGGCGTGCTGCGTCAGCTTCGCGAGCTGTCAGCGATCGCCCCGGTCCTGTCCCAGACCCCCGAATGGCTGCTGGAGGCGGCACCCGCGGACTTGCCGCGCGGCCCCATCGATTTTGCACTGCTCGATTGCAGCGGCACGGACGCCGATCCCTTCGAACTGCTCGAAGCGCTCAGCACCCGGCTGGCGCCGCGGCGCTGGCTGGTCATGTGCGAGGCGCCTGACGCCATCCTGGCCGGCCACGCGGCGCACCTCGGCGCCAGCGGATGCCTGGCGGTGCCTGCCTCGCCCGAGCAGACCCGAGCCGCCGTGGCGCTGGTGCGCGCCGGCGGCCAGTGCTTCCCGCGCCGGGCTTTCGCCCTGCAGCAGCCTTCTTCCCCCATCGGTTCAGGTGGGTCTACGGCAAGGGGATGATGCGCCAGCAGGCCCGGCCTCCTATGCTGGAGACGCGCGCACAACGAAGCCGAGACAGCCAATGTCAATCCGGCCGACGCGCACTGCAGAGGGGGTCATATGGAAAACGGGCTGGATATCCTGGTCGTGCGTGGCTTTGCCGTGCCGGAAGGCCGGGGCAAGTGGGCATGCTGCTACGAGATCAGACTGACCACCGGGCGCGACGAGCCGCTGCTGTACCGCGGCGAGCTGCACGGCCGGCGCTATGCCTGCGAGGCCGCGGCAATCGCCGCGGCAACCTTTGCCGGCGAGCAGGAAGCGCGCAGGCAGGTGGCGGCCGTGCGAGCCGGGCTGCTCGCCCGCCATGAATACTGCGTGATGGTAGCGGGCGAGCCGTTAGGTGAGCCTCTACAGGTTCCGGCGGACAACTGAGCCGCCGCCGCCCTCGGGCGGTGTCCTGCGCGATGCGCCCTTGCGGGGCGCGCGGCAGGCAGGATCGGCGCGGACCGAAATAACGGAGGGAGCGACGAGCGCGTGTTCGGGGGACCGGAGCGATCCGGTGCGCATGCCTGTCGGTGCGGCATGCGCGCACGCGTAGTTCGGCCGCAGCGCGTGCTGCGCCAGAACTTTAGGGCCACGGTCGAGCCGGCCGGTACAGGCGGCACGCCGTGGCTTTTTCTTTTGCCTTGCGCCCGGTGGCCAGCACGATATGCCCGGCGCGCCGGCACCAAGCAAAAAAAAGAGTCCGCCGACCGGGGGACCATGCGGACTCTAAGTGGCCTGCGCGATTCCGCTCGGGCAGACCACTCTCCGACGATAGCGAAAGCCTGGCGGCAGCTGTATCGACCATAAGCAGCATCTGCCACTTGGCAAATGCGCACGCCGCCGCGGCGCGCCGAAACCCGCCAGCCCAATGCGCGCTTCGCCGCGGCGCGACGCACAGGGCGCCGCGCCATGGACCACCCTGGCCGTTTCATGCTTCTGGCTGGGATGAGGCAGGGCAGGAATCGCTGCCCGGAACGGGCAAGGATGAGGGCGGCAGGGGCCGCCGTAGACGGGGCTGCCCCACAACTGTGATACTTTTCTCGCGTTCCGATACCTGACGACGGCCACCTCGATGCACTGGCATTTCATCTCACGCTTTGGCGAAACCTCCCTGCTGCTGCCCTGCGCGGTGCTGATCACGGTCTGGCTGCTTTATGCCGGGGCCTACGCCAGCGCCCGCCGCTGGCTGCTGGCATTCGGCCTCGGGGCAGCGCTCGTGCTGGCTTCGAAGCTGGCATTCATGGGCTGGGGCATCGGCTGCGAAGCGCTGAATTTCACCGGCTTCTCCGGGCATAGCATGATGGCGGCCTCGGTGCTGCCGGTGCTGCTGTACCTGGTGGTGTCGGCACGCTATCCCCGCCTTGCACTCGTCGCATCCTGCTTTGGCATCCTGCTGGCGCTGCTCGTGGGCGTGTCGCGCCTGAAGCTCGAGGCGCATTCCGATTCCGAAGTCGCCAGCGGACTCGCCATCGGCTTTGCCGTGAGCCTGTCCTTCATCCTGTGGAGCGTGCGCCCGCGGCGCTCCGCCCCCGCGCTGGCGGCCGCGCTCCTGATGGCAGTGATGCTCGGCGTGCCGGTCGCCGGCGTGGCGGCGCCCACCCACCACTGGCTCGAAGTGATTGCCGCGCGCCTGGCCGGTCGCGACAAGCCATTCCAGCGCGGACAGTGGCGCGAATGGGCCGGCCAGCCCGAGAGCGCCGCGGTGCTGGTCTGCGTGCCGGAGCCGCGCGTGGCGTCCTGAGCGCCGGGGGCGCGCTGTGTGTGCGCCAGCTAACAGACCTCGCCGTCGCCGCGGCACAACCATGATTTGCATGACTAGTCCGGCTTGCCGGATGGAGGCGAATCATGTCCGCGATCCGCGCCTTTGTGGGCGAGCGCCAGGCTGCCCTGCAGATCCTCTATCGCTTTACCGACGCCGGCATCGTCGCCGCCTGCGGCATGGCGGTGGGCGAGTTGCTGTTCCCGCAAGGCCTGCGCGGCGCCGCGCCCGTGCACGGCTTTATCACTGTTCTGTGCTCGGTGAGCACGCTGCTGGTGTTCCCCGCCTGCGGCCTGTACAACTCCTGGCGCGGCCGCAACCACGTGGCGCTGGCGCTGCGCACGCTGGCGGCGTGGGGTGCGGTCTGCATGCTGGGCCTGGTCACCGCGTATCTGATGCACCAGTCGGCTGCGCTGTCGCGGCTGTGGTCGATGGGCTGGCTGCTGAGCGTGGCCGTGATGCTGCTGCTCTCGCGCGTGATGCTCTACCGCATGCTGGGCAGCGTGCGCGAACTCGGCATCAACGCCAAGCGCGTGGTGATCCTCGGCTATGGCTCGCTCGGGCATGAGATGTACCAGCGCGTGCGCAACAACCGCGGCGCCGGCTACAACGTGGCCGGCATCTACGACGAAGGCATGCAACCGGTGCCTGCCGGCGTCACGCGGCTCGAATCGCTGCAGGAAGTCTGCACCTTCGTGCGCAACAACGGCGTGCGCGAGATCTGGCTGACGCTGCCGATGGCCGCCTGCCGCGATCTCTACGACGTGGTTTCCCATTTCCGCAACGACCTCATCGACATCCGCTGGGTGCCCGACATCATGGCGGTCGAACTGCTGGGACATCGGTTCAGCGACTTCCTCGGCCTGCCGGTGATCGATCTCAACAGCCCGCCGCAGTCGGGCATCACGGGCCTGCTCAAGGCCAGCTTCGACCGCGTCTTCTCGCTGGCCGCGCTGGTCGGGCTGTCGCCCCTGCTGCTGCTGATCGCGGTGCTGGTCAAGGCCTCATCGCCGGGGCCGGTGTTGTTCCGCCAGGCGCGCCTCGGCATGGATGGCAAGCCCTTCCACGTCTACAAGTTCCGCACCATGGTGATGCACCAGGACAGCGGCGTGCCCCAGGCCGTGCCGGGCGATCCGCGCGTCACGCGCCTGGGCGCCTTCCTGCGCCGCACCAGCCTGGACGAGCTGCCGCAGTTCTTCAACGTGCTGCACGGCGAGATGTCGGTGGTGGGCCCGCGCCCGCATGCCATCGAGCATAACGAGATCTACAAGGAAATCATCGACCGCTACATGTTGCGCCATCGCGTGAAGCCCGGCATCACCGGCTGGGCGCAGATCAACGGCCTGCGCGGCCAGACCGACACCGTGGAGAAGATGCGCAAGCGCATCGAGTTCGACATCTTCTATATCCGCAACTGGTCGTTCCGGCTCGACCTGCAGATCATCCTGCGCACCGCCCTGCATGGCTGGACGGGGCACGCGGCGTACTGAGCACGTGGGCGCCGGGTGTTGCTGCCCGGCTGCGGCGGCGCGAAGTTGGTGGGCCAACGCACCGAAGCCGCATGGCGCCTGCGGCCCAATGGTGGCACCCGATCATCCTCACCGAGGAGTACAGAGATGAAGGCAACCATTCGACAAATCCTCGCCGACGTGGCGCGGCTGGACGTATCGGTCGAAGCACTCGATGACCAGGCGGACCTCTACGAAGCCGGCCTCTCGTCGCTGGCAACCGTCCATGTGATGCTGGCCATCGAGAATGCGTTCAATATCGAGATCCCGGATGCGATGCTCACCCGTCAACTCTTCCGCAGCGTGAATTCGCTGGCGGCCGCGGCCGAGCAACTCAGACAGCAGCAGGAGGCAGCATGAGCCCCCCGCTGGCCAGCGTGGAGCTGGCGCGCCCGATGTCGGCCCACACCGGCACCGCCGAGCTGATGGCCGGCGCGGCACTGGCTGCCGCCGAGGCGGCGCAGCATGCCGACCAGGTGGACCGCGACGCCGCCTTCCCGCACCAGGCGTTCGCCGTGCTGCGCCAGCACCGCCTGCTCAGCGCCCTGGTGCCGGCCGAGCACGGTGGCGCGGGCGCTTCGCTGGACACCATCGCGGCGATCTGCCGCGTGCTCGGCGCGGCCTGCTCGTCGGCCGGGATGATCTACGCCATGCACCAGATCCAGGTCGCCTGCATCGTCGAGCATGGCAGCGGCAGCCCCTGGCATGAGCAATTGCTCGACCGCATCTCCGGCGAACAGCTGCTGCTGGCCTCCGCCACCTCCGAAGAGGCCATCGGCGGCGCGCTGCGCAACAGCGGCTGCGCGGTCAACGTGGAGCACGATCGCTTCCATCTGCTCAAGATGGCGCCGACGATCTCCTACGGTGCGCACGCCGACGCCATCCTGGCCACCGCGCGCCGGCATGCCGATGCCTCGCCGTCCGACCAGGTCATGGTGTGCCTGCTGAAGCCCGATTTCACGCTGGAGTCCCTCAGCACCTGGGACACGCTGGGCATGCGCGGCACCTGCAGCAACGGCTTTCGCCTGGAGGCGCGGGGCGCGTGCGAGCAGATCCTGCCGGTCGCCTTCGGTGAGATCGCCGACGGCACCATGACGCCGGTTTCGCACATCCTGTGGGCGGCGCTGTGGACGGGCATCGCGGGCGACGCCGTGCACCGCGCCAAGAGTTTCTTCCAGGGCCAGGCGCGCGCGCGTCCCGGCTCGCTGCCGCCGTCGGCCACGCGCGTGGCGGATGCGGTGGCGATGGTGCAGATGATGGAAGGCCGGCTCGAACTCGCGCTGACCCACCAGCGCCAGCGCCATGCCGGCCTGTCGGTATCGGCGCTGTTCTCCCTGGCCGCCGAGATGAACGGCCTCAAGACCAGCGTCTCCGCGCTGGGCATCGAGGCGGTCCAGCAGGCGATGTTGATTTGCGGCATGGCAGGCTACAAGCACGGTACCCCCTACAGCCTCGGGCGCCATCTGCGCGATCTCTGGTCAGCGCCGCTGATGATCAACAACGACCGGATCCTGACCAACACCGCCAGCCTGCTGCTGGCGGAGCGTTCGAGCTGAGGAGCACGATATGGATGCCAACATTAGCGCGGACAACGCCAGCACGGCGCCCTTCGAGCCCGCTGCCGCGGCTGCGCCACCCTATGGCGATCCCCTGGTCGGGCAGCGGCGCTACCAGCAGGCGCTGATCGAAGCCGGCCTGCTGATTCCCGGCGGCGTCGATGGCGTGTATGGCCGCAGCGCCGTGTTCGAGGCGATCGCCGATGGCCTGAACGTGGCTGTCACCGCGCTTGGCGCGGACCAGCGCGCCGAAGTGATGCGCTTTCCGCCGGCGATGTCGCGCAAGGACTTCGAGGCCAGCGACTACCTCAAGAGCTTCCCGCAACTGGCCGGCACCGTGCACAGCTTCTGCGGCAACGACCGCGATCATCACCGCCTGCTGGCGCGGCTCGAAGACGGCGAAGAATGGGCCGACGAACAACGTCCCACGCGCGTGGTGCTGACGCCCGCGGCCTGCTATCCGATCTACCCCGCGGTGGCCCGGCGCGGCCCGATGCCGCCGCAGGGACTGGTGGTCGACGTGCTGTCGTACTGCTTCCGCCACGAGCCGTCGATCGATCCGGCGCGCATGCAGATGTTCCGCCAGCGCGAGTACGTGCGCCTGGGCAATGCCGCGCAGATCATCGCGTTCCGCCAGTTGTGGATGGAGCGCGGCCAGCAGCTCGCGGGCATGCTGAAGCTGCCGCACGAGGTGGAGGTCGCCAATGACCCGTTCTTCGGCCGCGGCGGCAAGATCGTGGCCGACAGCCAGCGCGAGCTGAAGCTCAAGTTCGAGCTGCTGGTTCCCATCAACGACGGCGCCCCGCCGACCGCCTGCATGAGCTTCAACTATCACATGGATCATTTCGGCCAGGTCTGGGAACTGCGCACCGCCGATGGAGAGCCGGCCCACACCGGCTGCGTCGGCTTCGGCATCGAGCGCCTGACGCTGGCGCTGCTGCGCCACCACGGCTTTGACGTGGGGCACTGGCCCAAGGACGTACGCGCCACGCTGGGAGGGCTGTGATGCTGGTYGACCCCCATACCCTGGAGCGCGGCACGCACGTGTCGCACGCCTTGCACAATGGCAACCCGGTCTGGCCGCAGACCAACTGCTATGTGGACCTGTGGATCGAGCTGCTGCACGGCTGGGGGCTCGACCCCGTGGCAGCGCTCGGCTTCACAGTGGCGCAGGATTTCGAGGGCGACCAGTTCACCTTCTTCAAATACCCGCACGACGATCTCGAGCGCCTGTACGGCGTGGTGGTGCAGGAGCTGTCGCTGTATGAATCGATGGAAGCGCGCGTGGCCGCGCAGACCTGCCGCGGGCACGTGGTGCTGCTCGAGGTGGACGGATTCTACCTGCCCGACAACCGCGCCACCTCGTACCGCCGCGAGCACACCAAGACCACCATCGGCATCGACGTGATGATGCCCGACGCGCAGTCGGTGGGCTACTACCACAACGAGGGCTACCACGTGGCCAGCGGCGAGGACTACGGCGGGCTGTTCCGCCGCCTGCCCGGCCTGGTCGACGACGTGAACCTGCTGTTCCCCTATGCCGAGGTGGTGCGCCGCCGTTTCCCGGCGCTGGAAGGGGCGATGCTGGTACGCGCCTCGCTCGCGCTGCTGCGCAAGCATCTCGCGCGGCGCCCGCGGCAAAACCCCATCACCGCCTTCCGCACGGCGTTTCCCGCGCACCAGGAAGCGCTCATGGCGGGCGGCGAGCAGGTCTTCCATCCCTACGCCTTCAGCGTGCTGCGCCAGCTCGGCGCCAACTTCGAACTGCTGGCGCAGTACCTGCGCTGGCTGGCCCAGCATGGCCAGCCGATGCCCGACAGCATCGCGGGTGCATGCCAGAAGCTCGCTTCCGAAGCCATGGTGATGCAGTTCCGCCTGGTGCGCTCCATCATCAGCCGCAGGGTGGACCGTTGCCAGGATTGCCTGGACCAGCTCGAAGTCTCCTACGACGCGGCGATCCCGGCGCTGGCAAGCTACGTGGGCGAGGCCGAATACTAGATACCGCCGACCTGCGCCCGCCGCCATGCACGCGCCTCTCGTCCTCACGCCTGTTCCCGGGCGGCCAGTCCACCGCGAGCCCCTCGCCGGCGCCTGGGCCTTGCTGGAGACGCCCTGCGGCGCCGCTGCATCGCCGGCCGGGCTGGAAGGGCGCGGCCCATGGCTGCCCGCGGCGGTGCCCGGCACCGTTGCGCAGGCGCTGCAGGCGGCAGGGCAATGGCAGGCCGACGCGCCGCGCGCCCTGCACGACCACGACTACTGGTACCGCGTGCCGCTGTCCGGCGCGGGTGCCTGCCGCCTGCGCCTGCACGGCCTGGCCACGGTGGCCGAGGTATGGCTCGACGAGTTGCGCGTGCTCGACGCGCAGAACATGTTTACGGCGCACGAGGCGGAACTGCATCTCGACGGCGACCACGTGCTCTGCCTGTGCTTCCGCTCGCTGCACCGCTGGCTGCGCAGCCAGCGCGGACCGGTGCGGTGGAAGCCGCGCCTGGTCTCGCCGCCCTCGTTGCGGCTGGTGCGCACCACGCTGCTCGGCCATATGCCTGGCTGGTGCCCGCCGGTGCATACGATCGGGCCCTGGCGCGGCGTCGACCTGCTGCCGCTCGACGCTGGCGCCAGCCCGCTGCTGACGGCGCGCTACGACCTGCAGGCCTCGCTCGACGCGGATCTTGCACGCGGCGTGATCCGCCTGCGCCTGCGCGACGTGGCGCCGCTGCCGGCGGGCGTGCCGCTGATGCTGTGCGCGGACGGGCGCGAGGCGCCGCTCGCCGCCGTGGACGCCGGCCCCGGCGGCATCGTGTACGAGGGCGAGCTTGCCGTGAGCGCGCCGCGCCTGTGGTGGCCGCATACCCACGGTGCGCCGCAGCGCTATGCAGTGCAGTTGCGGCTGGGCGACGCGCGCATCGATTGCGCGCAGGTGGGCTTTCGCCGCATCGAGATCGACCGCCGCACCGCAGCCGGCGAGGATGGCTTCGCCCTGCGCGTCAACGGCGAACGCATCTTCTGCCGCGGCGCCTGCTGGACCAGCCACGACCTCGCCGGCCACGTCGATGCGCCCGCGGAAGTCGGGAAATGGCTGGCGCTGGCGCACGGGGCCGGTATGAACATGGTGCGCGTGAGCGGCGTCACCTGCTATCAGGGAGAGGCCTTCTTCGCTGCCTGCGATGCGCTCGGCCTGATGGTCTGGCAGGATTTCATGTTCGCCAACTTCGACTACTGCGCCAACGCCGAAGCCGCGCGTCCGCTCATGGCCCAGGCCACGCGCGAAGTCAGCGAGTGGCTGGCCGCGCATCGTCACCATCCGAGCGTGGCGGTGCTGTGCGGCGGCAGCGAGGTCGAACAGCAGGCCGCCATGATGGGCGTGCCTTGCGCGAGCTGGCGGCAACCGCTGTTCGACGAAATCATCCCGGCCTGCGTGGCCGCCTGGCATCCCGACGCCGTATACGTGCGCAACTCGCCGAGTGGCGGCGCGTGGCCATTCCAGCCCGACAGCGGCGTCTCGCACTACTACGGCGTGGGTGCCTACCAGCGCCCGCTCGACGACGCGCGCCGTGCCAATGTGCGTTTCACGTCCGAATGCCTGGCCTTTTCCAACGTGCCGTGCGCGCGCACCCTGGCCGACGCGCTGCCGGTCGCACCCGCGCATGACCCGCGCTGGAAGGCGCGCGTGCCGCGCGATGCGGGCAGCGGATGGGATTTCGAGGACGTGCGGGATTTCTACCTGCGCGAACTGTTCAAGGTGGACCCGCCGCGCCTGCGCTACGAGGACAGCGTGCGCTACCTGGCGCTGTCGCGCGCGGTGGTGGCCGAGGTGATGACCGACGTCTTCAGCGAATGGCGGCGCAGCGGCTCGACTTGCTCCGGCGCGCTGGTGTGGCAGCTGCAGGACCTGCTGCCGGGCGCGGGCTGGGGCATCGTCGATGCGCTGGCGCGGCCGAAATCGGCATGGCACGCGCTGCGCCAGGTATGGCAGCCGCTGCAGGTGCTGATCACCGACGAAGGCCTCAACGGCATCCATGTGCACCTGATCAACGAAAGCCCGGCGCCGCGCGCGGTACGCCTGCGGTTGCAATGCTGGCGCGACGGCGAGACGGCGCTGCTCGACGTGGCGCGCGAGCTGTGCCTGCCGCCGCACTCCATGCAGCGCATGGGCGGCGCCGAACTGGCCGGCACGTTCTTCGATTTCACCTATGCCTACCGCTTCGGCCCGCGTACGCATGATGTGGTGTGCGCCACGCTGTGCGATCCCGCCGACGGCACCCAGATAAGCCAGGCCTGCTACCTGCCCGAACGCAGCGCGGCCGCGCTCGAGCCGCCCGAGCTGGCGGTGGCGCTGGCGCGCGAGGACGGCGACTGGTGGCTGACGATATCGGCGCGGCGCTTCGCGCGCTGGGTGCATATCGACGATGCGGCCATGCGCCCCGAGTACGACTGGTTCCACCTGGCGCCAGGTGCGTGCCGGCGCGTGAAGCTGCTGCCCGAGGGCGACCCGAATGGAGGAGGCCAGGATGTAGGGCTGGCGTGTGCGGCTCCCATCCCGATGGGGGAGGTCCATGCGCTCAATGCGAGACGTGCGGTGGCCTACAGCGCGCCAGGCGCCTGATACGCCGTACACGCGGAGTACGAATGCTGTGCCACGCGGCGCCGGGGCTTCATGGCTTGGTCGCCGGTGTTGTGATTTCCGGCGCTCTAAGACCTACCGAAGGATGATCAGGTTTCAGCCGTGYGGCTACTGTTGGGAGGACCACATATGGCACTTAATACAGACACAGAGGCTGTACGAACCGGGGTTAAAGAATAGGTGGTCGGCGCGGGTCCCCGCTATGCGACGGACCGGCTTCGGTCGTAAGTGTTCGTGCGGCTGGTCACGGGGAGAGGAAAATGATCAGTCAGCGTTCGGATCTGCACGTCAATCATGTGCTGGGTGCCTTGCCGCGCAAGGATTGGGAGTCGTTGTCGGCGCACCTCGAGCTGGTGCGCATGCGTGCCGGCCAGCTGCTGACCGACTCGGGCCAGCGTATCCACCATGTCTACTTCCCCACGACTGCCATCGTCTCGATGCTCTCGCTGCTGGAAGATGGCGCCACCGTAGAGATCGCCGCCATCGGCAAGGAAGGGCTGGTCGGCATTCCGGTGCTCACCGGCGGAGACACCATGCCGTGCCGCGTGGAGGTGCGCACGCCGGGCTTTGCCTACCGCCTGTCGGCAGCCACGCTCAAGCAGGAATTCCTGCATTCCCCGGCAATCCAGCGCGTGACCCTGCTCTACGTGCAGGCCGTGCTCACGCAGATCGCCCAGACCGCGGTGTGCAACCGTCACCATTCGCTCAACAAGCAACTATGCCGCTGGCTGCTGCTCGCGCTGGACCGCATGGCGTCCAACGAGCTGGTCATCACGCAGCAGGTCATCGCCAACATGCTTGGCGTGCGCCGCGAAGGCGTGACCGAAGCCGCCGGCAAGCTCGAAGACCTTGGGCTGATCCAGCATAGCCGCGGGCACATCACCGTGCTCGACCGCCTTGGCCTGGAAGCGCATTCGTGCGAGTGCTACAAGCTCGTCAAGCGTGAGTTCGACCGTCTCTTGCCGGCGCTGGCAAGCGTCTGAGGCAGGAGCGGCAGGACATGGCCATTGCCCAGGGAGAACGTCGTGAACAGGTTGTATTTCTCCGCCACGAGGCCGGCTGCGGATGAGCCGGCGCCGCCGGGCGCACGCCGGCGGCGCGCCCTGCTCGATCACCTCGGCTGGATCATCGGGCTCACGCTTGCCGGCGCAGGGATCGGCGCGTTCGTGGCGCTGTCGACGCCGCCGCGCTACCGCGTCGAGGCACTGGTGCAGGTAGCGCCGCGCAACTCCGGCCAGGTCAATGCCTCGGCGGTGCAGTTCGATACCGGCATGCTGACCAGCCGCGCGGTGGTCGGGCCGGTGGTGGAGCGTCTGCACCTGGACGTCTCGGCGGCGCCCGTGCGTGCGCCGTTGCTCGGGGCGCTCGCGGCGCGCTTCGCCGAGCCGGGCCATGCCATCGGGCCGTGGCCCGAAGGCCTCGGCTACGCCTGGGGCGGCGAGCGGATCCAGCTCGACAGCCTCTCGGTGCCCGAGCGCCTGCTCAACGTGCCGCTGATACTGGTGGCGCAGCCCCAGGGCCATTACCAGCTCTATGCCGGCGACGCAATGCTGCTCGAAGGCGTGACGGGCGAACCCGCATCGGCCAACGAGGTGGAGCTGCAGGTCGCACAAATCGATGCGCAGCCCGGCACGCGCTTCGAACTGATGCGCAGCGATCCGCTCTCCACGGTGGACAGCATCTCGCGCGAACTGGTGGTGGACGAACACACGCGTGACGCCGGCACGGTACGCGTTGCGTGGCGCTATCCGGACCGCAAGCTCGCGGCTGCGCTGGTCAACGGCGTGGCGCAGGCCTACATCGACAGCCAGACCACCCAGCGCCGCGATGACGCGGCCGGCGGCCTGGCCTTCGTCAGCAGCGAGCTGCCGCGCGTGAAGGGCGAGCTGGAGCGCGCGGAAGCGGCGCTGACGCGCTATCGCRCGCGCAGCGGCACCATGGCGCCCTCGCAGGAGGCCCAGTCCTACCTCAGCGGCAGCATGGACTACCAGCGCCAGATCGCCGCCCTGCGCCTGGAGCGTACCCGCCTGCTGCAGCGCTTCACCACGGACAGCAACGAAGTGCGCACGGTCGATACCCAGATCCAGGAACTCAGCAAGGTGCGGCGCGACATGGATTCGCGCATGCAGAACCTGTCCGAGACCGAGCGCGAGTCGGTGGCGCTCACGCGCGACGTCAAGGTGGCCGAGGATATGTACATGACCCTGCGCAACCGCGCGCAGCAGCTCTCGCTGGCCCAGTCCGACCGCTCCAACACCATGCGCATCGTCGATGCGGCGATGCCGCCTTCGCGCCCGGACGGCCTTGGCCCCGTGCCGCTGACCTTCGGCGGCGCGCTGCTTGGCCTGTGCCTGGGCCTGGCCGGCGCGGCGGCGCGCCAGCGCTACAAGCCCTCGGTGGCCGATGCGGCCGACGCCGAGGCGCGGCTCGGCATGCCCATGCTGGGCGAGATCGCCTTCAGCAGCGAGCAGACCGAGCTCGAGCACGAGGCCGAGGTGCATCGCCGCCTGGGCGTGATGATGGGGTTTGCCGCCACGGCGAGCCCGCGCCTGTATGCGCCTGCGCCCGGCAGCGCGCTGGCCGAGCCCGGTGCGTTTGCCGCCGGCGAAGGCGAGCGGATGCTGCGCTGCGGGCTGCACGACCGCTTCCTGCTGGCGCGGCGTTCGCCGCATGCGCTTGCGGTGGAAGGCCTGCGCAGCGTACGCGCGGCGCTGCATTTCGCCGTGCGCAACGCGCCCGACGGCGTGCTCGCGGTGACCAGCCCCGCGCCCGGCGCGGGCAAGACCTTCGCCTCGGTCAACCTCGCGGTGTTGTTCGCCGAAGCCGGCCAGCGCGTGCTGCTGGTCGACGCCGACCTGCGTCGCGGCAAGATCGCCAACTGGTTCGACCAGGCGCCGGAGCCYGGGCTGGCCGAACTGCTGGCGGGCCGCGCCGACCTGGCGGCAGTCGTGCGCCCCACGGTGGTGTCCGGCCTCTGCCTGATCACTGCCGGCGCAACGCCGACCAATCCGTCCGAGCTGCTGATGATGCCGTCGCTGGCCGAGATGCTGCAGGTCTGCAAGGCACGCTTCGACCTGGTCATCATCGATACGCCGCCGGTGCTGGCCGTGGCCGACGGCACCCTGGTCGCCAACCTGGCCGGCTCCACCCTGCTGGTGGTGCGTGCCGACGTGACGCCGGCGAGCCAGGTGGACGAAGCCGTCAAGCGCCTGGCCCGCGCCGAGGCCCGCCTGGCCGGCGGCATGCTCAACGGCGTCATCCGCCGGCGCAGCAACCGCGCGGATTTCGCCGCCATGAATCCCTACCTGGGCTTGCCGCTGCCTCCCGCGCAGCCCGAGGCGCTGGCCCTCGAGGCGCGCAGCGCGCCGTCCAAGGAGCAGGACCGGCCGGCCGGACAAGACTCGATGCCGGCGGCCTGACGGCGCGCAACGCGGCGAGGCGGCCATGAGCGTACCCGTTTCTGCGTGCTTCCTCGCAGCGCGAGACAAGGCGGCCCGCGCGCCCTCCCGGCGCGGCGGGCCGCGGGCGGTAATGGCCCGCCAGGACAACAAGCAGAACAAAAGCGTACCCGTTTCTGCGTGCGCGAATGCCGGGGGTCCGAGCCCCGTTTTCCCTTGGGAGAAGCGATGAAACCGGTCTTGTTCGAGGGGTGCGCCGGGTGGCTCCATGAAGCACCGGGCACCACGGGCGTGGTGCTATGCAATCCGCACGGCCACGAAGCCATGTGGTCCCACCGCGCCTACCGGCACCTTGCCGGCGACCTCGCGGCGGCCGGGCTGCCGGTGCTGCGCTTCGACTATCCCGGCACCGGGGACTCCGCCGGCAGCGATGCCGATGTCGACCATATCGCCTGTTGCGTGCATGGCATCCTGGCCGCGGTGCGGACCCTGCGCGAGCAGGGCGGCGTGACGCGCGTGGTGTTGTGCGGCCTGCGCCTTGGCGCCGCGCTGGCCGTGCTGGCCGCCGAGGCGCTGGCCGCGCGCGATGCCGGGGTGGTGGCCGGGCTGGTCCTGCTGGCGCCGGTCGCGAGCGGGCGCGCCTACCTGCGAGAACTGCGTGCGCTGCATACCGGCTGGGTCAACAACGTCATCCCCGATATCCAGCTGATCCCGCCCACCGACGGCTCGCTGGACGTGCTCGCCTACCGCTTCCAGCCCGACACCGTGGCCGCGCTCGAGGGCCTGCGCATGGCGCGTCGCAAGGGTTGCCCGGCGCCCCGCGTGCTCTTGCTCGATGCATGGCCAGGCACCGCATCGCCGGTCGCAGAAATGGGTACGCTTTACCGCAACGCCGGAGCCGAGGTCACGCTGGACGGCTTTGCCGAGTACCCGGGCATGATGCAGGCGCCGGAATACGCCAAGGTGCCGGAAGCCGCCTGGCAGGCGGTACTGGCCTGGATGCGCCCGGCGCTGGCCGCCGGCGGCAGAGGCGCCGCGCGCGGCGCGCCGGCGGCCCACGACGACCGCCCGGCGCTGGAATGCGAAGTGGACGGCGTGCGCGAGCAGCGCGTGTGGCTGGACCGCGGCCGCCAGTTCGGCATCCTGTGCGAACCCGCGCGGCGCACCGCCGGCGGGGTCGCGATCCTGTTCCCCAACACCGGCGGCAACCACCATGTCGGCGACGGGCGGCTGTTCGTCTCCTTGTCGCGCGAGCTGGCGCGCCACGGCGTCACCGCGCTGCGCCTGGACCTCTCCGCGCTCGGCGACAGCCCCGCGCCGGCACGCCAGATGAGCATTCCCGCCGTATACGACCCGAGCGCCTGCGAAGACGCCAGCGCCGCCRTGGACTGGCTGCGTGCCCGGGGCATGCGGCGGATCGTGGTCGCGGGCGTGTGCTCGGGTGCCTTCATCAGCTTGCACGTGGCCCTGCGCAACCCGGCCGTAGCGGGCGTGGTGCTGGCCAACCTGGCCAAGTTCCGCTGGGACGAGACCGATACCGCCGCGGTCAACGAGCGCGTGCAATCGATGCGCGGCTACGTCGCCGCGGCGCGCCGCGCCGAGACCTGGCTGCGGCTGATGCGCGGCCAGATGAAGGTCGTGCCGATCCTCAACGGGTTCGTGCGCCGCAGCGCGCGCCGCCTGAGCCAGCGCGCGGTGTCCGCCGTGGCACGCTGGCGCGGCGGCGAGGACACCACCACCGTGACGGGCTTCGCGCGTGCCGCCATGCGCGAGCTCGACCGGCGCGGCGTCCAGACGGATTTCCTCTACGGCATGAGCGATATCGGGCTGGAGGAAGCGCGGGACCGCTTCGGCGGCAATCTGGAGGCGCTGCAGGGACTCGATCATATCCGCGTGCGGACGCTGTCGAAGTTCGATCACTCGCTGTTCCTGGCGGAAAGCCGCGCGGCGCTGCAGGCGCACCTGGTGTGGTACATGGAAGCGCAGGTCGCGCGCGCCGCGCTTGCCGAAGCCGCCAGCGAGGCCGAGGCGTCGAATGCGCTGGACGACGTCGTGCCGGGTACGGTGCAAGCCTGAGGCGGCGCCGCGCGCTGGTGCCATTGAACGTGATGGCAGGCGGCCAGCGCCTGCCAGGTGGCCGCCTGCGCAGTTGCCCATCGTGCCGGTATTGCCGTGATCTTCAAGCATGTGCCGGCCGGCGACTATGCGATCATCGCGTACCAGGACAAGAACGCCAACGCCAATGGACGGCTCGACAGGAATGCCATCGGCTTTCCAGCCGGGCCGCCGGGATTTGGCGGGACATCCGTATGGTTTTTACGTTGACGAAAAAAAGCAGCAGGAAATTGTTTATGACGACAGAAATCAAAGGCCAATGGGACTGTATCTCCCAGACGCCGGGCGGCGAGCAGCGCTCGGTGCTTACCATCGTCGGCACCGGGGCCGGCGGCTTCGGCGGGACCAATGCGGGCGAGAAGGCTACGGCCGAGGTCATCGACGGCGAGCTCAATGGCGACCGCGTGACCTTCAAGATGAAGCTCACGGCGCCGATGCCATTGACGCTCAAGGTGGAAGCCCAGCTTTCGGGCGACACGATGGAAGGCACGATCACCGCCGGCGTGTTCGGGCGGTTCCCGATGAAGGCGACCCGCAGGGCCTGAACGCGAACGATGCGCGCCGCATTGGCGGCGAGCCGCCGGCGCGCCCGCAATGCGGCCCGGGTGACCGAAGAAGACCACTCTGGCTGCACCCTGGCAAAGGCCGCCGCCCGGCCTATCTGCCCTCCACCGTTTCCACATCCTGGTACCGATAGCTCAGGTACCGGTACTTGCCGAAGCTGTAGTGCGCCCGGTACCAGCGGCCTTGCACGTTCAGCCCGTTGAACAGCACACCCTTTACTTCGCCGCCGGCCTGCCGGATCGCCCTGCCGGCCGCTTCGAGCTCGTCCACCGTGGTGGAGTCGGCGCGGGCGACCATGAACACGGCGTCGGCCTTGGTGGCGAGGATGCCGGTATCGGAGGCGGACAGCACCGGGGGCGTATCGATCAGCACGACGTCGTAGTTCGACTTCAGCGCATCGAGCAACGTGTCCATCATCGGGCTGAGCAGGAGGTCGGCGGCGTGCGTCGGGAGCGTGCCGGTGGGAATGAAATCCAGGCCGGGGACCACCTGCCTGCGCACCGCGCCTTCCACCGGCGCGCCGCGCAGGAGCTCGGTCAGGCCGGGGCCGCGCTCGGTGTCGAAGCGGTGGTTGAGGTTGCCGCGGCGCAGGTCCGCGTCGATCAGCACCACGCGCTTGCCGCCCGCGGCCAGCACCGTGGCGAAGTTGGCGCAGATGAAGGACTTGCCCACGCCGGGCGAGGGCCCGGTCACCAGCACCACCGGATGATGGACGCCCAGCAGCGAGAACTGCAAGGCGGTGCGGAAGCTGCGCAGGCTCTCCATCGCGGGGTCTTCCGGCATGCGGCAGGCCAGCAGCGCGTTGGGCCCGCCTTTGGCCATCAGGCGCGATTGTTCCGGGCTGAACGGGATGGTGGAGTACACCGTGAAGCCGGTCTGGCTCTCGATGTCGTCGGCTTCCGAGACGCCGCCGTCGAGAAGGTGGCGCAGGAACACGATCATCAACGCGCCCACGGTGCCCAGCAGGGCGGCGAAGATCACCAGCAGATTGCGGTTGGGCCGCACCGGCAGCAGCGGCACCTCGGCGGGGTCGACCAGGCGCGCGGTGCCGACCTTGCTGGCCTTGGTGAGCCGCAATTGCTGCGCATCGTTGAGCAGCGACTGGTACATCTCCGTGCTTACCTTCACGTCGCGCATCAGCCGCACCACGTTCTGCTCCACTTCCGGCAGCTTCTGGATGCGCGCGGTCACGCCGTTGAGCGCGGCGGTCAGGCTGGCGATCTGTTCGTCGACGATGCCGATGCTGGGATGGTTGCCGGTGAAACGCGTCACCAGCTCCTGGCGCTTCTGGCGCAACTCCTGCACGCGGGTCTGGATCTGCACCGACTGCGACAGGATCAGCTTTGATTCCTCGTTCAGGTCGATGGTGCCGCGCTGGTTGCGCAGCGCGTTGTAGCGCGTCTCGGCGGTCTCCACCTGTTGCTTGACCTGCGGCAACTGCTGCTGGAGGAAGGCCAGCGACTTCTCGGCTTCCTCTGCCCTGCGGCGCACGTTCTGGTCGACGTACTCGGCGCCGATCTCGTTGAGCGTGGCGGCGATCAGATCCGGGTCCGGGCCTTCGAGGGTGACGCCGATCACGCCGCTGGACTTGCCGCGCTCGACGATCTGCAGGGTCTCCTGCAACTTGGCGATCGCATTGGCGCGCGGCACGCGCATCACCGTGAAGGTCGCGCCGGGCTTGCCGTCGAGTTCGGAGACCATGATCCCGACGTTGCCGCGCGAAGTGGGCGCCAGCAGCGCCTGGCCGACGGTGCCGGTGGCCACGGTGTCCTCGCCTTCGATCTTGAGGCTATAGCGGTTGTTGTCCAGCACCGTGACCAGCATGTGGGTGCCTTCGATGCGCGCGGGCATGTCGAGCCGCGTGACCGCGATGTGTTCGCCGCCCCACACGAAGCCACCCCAGCCGAACAGGCCGGGATCGGACAGGCCCGGGTTGTAGCGCGCGAGCGGCTGGCCGATCAGCGGGAAGTAGCGCGGCCTGGCGTCGATGGCCAGGCGCAGGTTGTCGACGGCCTTGCCCACCACCATGCGCGAGTGCAGCAGCTCGATCTCCGAGGCCGCCGCGGGCTTGACGTCGAATACCGGCGCCACGCTGCCGGCGAGCTTGCTGGTGTTGCTGCTGCCGCCCGTATCCTCTACCTGCACCACGATATCGGTGCGGTAGACGGACCTGGTGAAGAAGGCATAGGTCGCGCCCAGCAGGAAGATCACGCCGGCGACCAGGAGAAACGTCCAGCGGTACCGCATCAGGATGTCGAGATAGCCGGTCAGGTCGATCCCTTTTTCCCGGGCCGCGCCCCGCTGGGGGCCGCTCAGGGCTTCGTGCGGGTTGAACGTGTTCATGCTACCTCCCCGTGATATGCATCCCGTGCAATGGCGCGAATCCGCACCACCCATGTATCGACGCCTTGCTTGATGAGCCCGAACACGATCCTGAACATGTTCTGCGAACAGCCATAGGGATCGGGTACGTCGGCGTGCACGAATTCGCAAAGCCGGTAGACCTTGCCGCGCGCATGGGGGTACAGGCGCTCCAGCGCCTCTCTTTGTTCTGTGTCCATCACCAGTACGAGGTCGGCGCCGCTGACCATGCTTGCGTCGAGCACGCGAGCGCGGTGTCCGGGGAGATCCAGCCCGTCCTCCGCAAGCAGGCGCACGATGTGCGGATCGGCGGCGGCGCCTTCGAGCGGCGCCAGGCCTGCCGACGTGATGGTGCAGCCGGGCAGCGAATTGCCGAGCAGGCATTGCGCCATCGGACTGCGGCAGGTATTGCCGATGCACACCACCAGGATCGAGCGGATCATGACGCGTGCGCCTATTTCACCATCGTCGCCGTACCAAGGACCGGGCCGGTCGATGGTATGAGCAGGTTCATCACACGGCTCCAGCGCACCAGCTCGCGCGCATCCACGTACACCACGTCCTTGGCCTCGAGCTGGAAGCCCTCGGCGATGGCCAGCGCTACCGGCGAGGTACCGTCGAGGTGGAAGACCTTCGGCTCGCCGTCCTCCGCCTTGCGGATCACGAAGATCTGTTCCGCGTTGGCCGAACCCGGATTGACGCCGCCGGCGTCGCCCAGCGCTTCGTTGAGCGTCATGCGGCCGTTGCGCATCAGCAGCGTGATGGGACGCACGACTTCGCCCGTGACGAAGATCTTGCTGTCTTCGCGTTGCTCCACGCGCACGATGTCGCCGTTCCTGAGCATGATGCGCGACGGATCGACGCCGCGGGCCAGCAACGCCGGGATGTTGACGCGCCAGCTGCGCTCGCCGCGCGTGATGCGGATGCGGCTGTTGTCGCCGGTCGTGTTGAGTACGCCGCCGGCGCGGTTGAGCGCCTCGATCAGCGTCATCGGGGCATCGTCGATGGGCTGCATGCCGGGCGTGCGCACTTCACCGTCGACGTAGATGCGCTGGCTGCGGAACGCCAGCACGCGCACCGTCATCTGGGGATCGCGCACCACGCGCGCGAGCACCCGCGCGATCTGGTCGCGCACTTCGTTGGAAGTCTTGCCGGCCACCCTCATCACGCCGGCGTAGGGGAACTGGATGTCGCCCTGTGCGCTGACCACGTAGCCGGGCACGTTGGCGCCTCCGCCGACCGCGGGTATCTCATAGGCGGCGCCGATGCTGTAGGTCTGGTTGGGGAAGACCAGTTCCGGGTGATCCCACACCACCACGGAGACGATGTCGCCGGCGCCGATGCGGTAGGGCTCGGGCTTGCCGTACAGTTCGTCGAGCTTGTCCAGTTCGCGCTGGGCCACGTTCTTCTGGCTGCGCACCAGGTCCAGCGTGATGGGGGTGATGTTCGGCATGGCGTCGGGCCCGATCGCGCTGACCGGCGCCTTGGCGTCGAAGTGCATGCCGGGAGAACTCGAGCACGCGCCCAGCAGCAGCGCCGCGCACAGCATGGCGAGGCACGCCAGTGGGCTGGAGCCGCGCCGTTCTGCAAGCTGGCCAGTCGAGTGTTGCATCCCAAGGTCGATGGTCTCGTTCACGGCAGGCTCCCGCTCTAACGGTGACAKGTCCATCGCAACGACTGCGACAATCCCCCGTGTTGTCATCCTAGGATGCGCATGACCTCCCATCGGTGCGCTGTCCCACATTGAGCCGGCACCGGGGAAATCGTTGGAAACGGCGCCAGGCAAGGCGTAGCGGGCTGCGCGGGGCGGCCGCGGCGGTCGTCTGGCGGCGACACATTGGCGGCTCGCGACGACAGATTGGCGACCGTGAAATGCACTGCGGGAAAGGTCGCCGGGGACTCCCGGCGGCATTTCCCGCCCAACTCTTCGCCGCACAGGCCTGTTCTGTGCAAGCTAGCCTGCACGCCCCGGCTCCGGCCGGGGGCCGCCGCCAGGTGTGCAGGATGCAGCGTGTCAGCGCATCGCCGCGGAAGCTCCGGTGCTGTATTCGGCGGATGCGCGCACCGAGTTGCGCGGCGCCGCGTCGTCACCGCTGACCCACTCCAGCAAGGCGCCGCGCTGGAGCGCCGCATAGACCGCTTCGCCCTTGTTGCGCACCTTGAGCCGCTGGTACAGCGTACACGCATGGCTCTTTACCGTGGCGACCGAGATATTGAGCATGCGGCTGACGGTCTTGATCGGATGACCGCGCGCGAGCAGCACCAGCACCTCGTACTGGCGCGGCGTGATCTGCAGCATCTCGGCTTCGTCGTAGGCGGTTTCGCCATGGCTGTTCTGGCTGCCACCGTCGCCGGCCGCGGCGCCCTGCCGCGCCACGGCGCCCAGCGAGTCGCGCGAGGAAGGCGTGCCCTGGATGCGGGTGCCCGAGGGGCCGCAGGCGGCGCCATCCGTCAGCGGCGCCAGCACCGGCACGCGCCCGCCCAGCGGGTAGCCGCCGGCGGACATCCCCGGCGCGCCGCCAGCCTGGCGGCCGTTCTGGCCGCGCCCGTATTGTCCGCCCACCATCGCCAGCCGGATGCCGGCCTCGAGCACGGCGAGCGAGGCCGACTTGGGCAGGCAGCCGCATATACCCTGCGCCATGGCCAGCGCCGGGATCTGCAGCGGCAGGACATCGGCGAGCAGCAGAAGGCGCTCCGCCGAGAGCACGGAACGCACCTTGTTGAGGAGCTGCCATCCCGCATCGAGATCGGCGGGCATGCCAAAGACGAGCAGGTCGCAGTGATTGCCGTCGAGCAGCGCAACGTCGCCCGGATCGACGGTGATGACATGGTCCACGCCGTGGATACGCTCGAGCATCTGAAGCAGCCCGAGACGCAGCAATGGATGACCCTCTATGAGAAGCGCGTTCATGTTCTTATTCCCCCCGTATGATTGAGGCAGGAACAGGTTGAACGCAGCGCGGAATAATGACCTGCACGACCCAAGCTGCTGACTTGCGCCGCCTTAATTTATCCCCGTACTACCGCCATGAAAGTTCCGCTCATCTTATTGTCGGAAACTAGAAGCATGGCGGAAGGCTGACCCCCTGAACCCACCCCAAAATGCCATTCGTCTTAAAACGAATTAAGGTCATCTTATGGTCTGATCTGCACGAAATCAAGTTGCTTTGTCGGCGCCCGGGATGGGATGGTGCGGTTTGCTTTCATCATCCGGAAAGCCTTGGTGGAGGCCGAATGGCGGGGTACCCGAACGGGTTAGGGATAATCAAAAAGATTAAGTTTCAGGAGTGAAACAGTCATCGCCGGATTATGTTTCACCGCTGCAACAGAAAATACCGGGAGCCCGCATTCCTATGGTGCGGGAAGGTGTCGCCCGAGGCCTTCGGCACAAAATTGAAACTTCCTGCAGGGTGAAGTACGGCGCATTTACGGGCTACCTCTGCACCCATGCGCTGGCCGTCGCACGACAAACGGATGAGGACCATCTCAGCCATCAGGATGAGGGGAGAGACAGCGCTGCCTGAACCCCTGCCGCGCCGGTGCTAATCCCCTTGCAAAATGCTTGCGTGCGGCGTCGCCGGCACCTTCTGCGCGGGTCGTCGCCGCGCCGCGCCGGGCGGCCGGAGCGGTACCGGCAAGACGGCGACAAGGTGGCGGCAAGCGTGTGTGCCAACGAACAGAACCCGGTCCCTCGCCTCGGCATTCTCGATGCACGCAGGCTGGTCACCTGCCCCCGGAGCATGCCTGCGGCAGCGCGGCGCTCTGGTCCACGGCGGCTCTTCTCGAGCGAGGTTCCCATGGCGTCAGGCACGGCACAAGATCGCATCAATCAGCACGCATGGCGTAGTTGGGGCGCGCGGCGGTGGTTTGGCACCGCCAGCGACTGGACCGATCCCGGCGAGGCGGCTGCCATCGCCTGGCTCGCCGAGGAAGTCCGCGGACAGCCGATCCTCGACGTGGGGGTTGGCGGCGGGCGTACCGTGCCGATGCTGCGCGCGCTGAGCGACGACTACACCGCGGTCGACTACATGCCGGAGATGGTCGAGATCTGCCAGCGCAACCATCCTGGCGTGCGTGTCGCGCAGATGGATGCGCGCGACATGTCGCGCTTCGCCGACAACAGCTTCGCGCTGGTGATGTTCAGCTTCAACGGTATCGACGCGGTGGACTATCCGGGCCGCGAGGCCATCCTGCGCGAGTTCGCGCGCGTGCTGCGCCCCGGCGGCCTGGTGCTCTTCTCCAGCCACAACATGCGCGGGCCGAGCTATCGCGAGAATCTCTCGATGTTCCTGCGCCTGCCGCATCTGTCGGGCAACCCGATCGCGGTGGGCATCGATACCGCTCGCGTGCTGTGCAACCTGCCGCTGGCCACGTTCAACTACCTGCGCTATTCGCGCCTGAACCGCGAGTTCGACGGCTACGCCATCCGCGTATGCGCCGCGCACAAGTTCGGCATCGTGATCGTCTACACGGAGCTCGAGGCGCAGCGCCGCGCGCTGGCGCAACTTGGCCTGGACACGGAAGTCGTGTACGGCAACGTGGACAAGGAGCCCCTTCGCGAAGGCCAGGCGCTCGACGAGGTCTACTGGTTCCACTTCATTGCGCGCAAGGCAGCGGCACCCGCCACCCCGCCATTGCGGCAATGAGCCGGCAATGATCGGCAATGAGTCGGCAGTGAGTCAGCGATGAGGATCCTGCACGTCATCTCCTCGATCGATCCCGGTGGCGGGGGGCCCATCGAGGGCGTGCGCCAGCTGCGCGCGCCCCTGAGCGAATGCGGCGTGCAGGTGCAGGTGTGCTGCGGTGACGCGCCGGATGCGGCCTGCGTGCGCGACAGCGAACTCGACGTGATCGCGCTGGGGCCGTCCTCGCTCAAGTACGGCTTCAGTCGCCGCATGCTGCAATGGCTGCGCGCGCACGCCGAAGGCTATGACGCGGTGATCGTCGAAGGACTGTGGCAGTTCCACGCGCTGGCCGTGTGCCTGGCCCTGCGCGGCAAGCAGGTGCCGTACTTCGTCTTCACGCACGGCATGCTCGACCCGTGGTTCCGCGAACACTATCCGCTCAAGCATCTCAAGAAAAGCGTTTACTGGTTGCTGGGCGACTACTGGGTGCTGCGCGGCGCGCGCGGCGTGTTGTTTACCTGCAGCGAGGAACGCCTGCGCGCGCACGGCGCCTTCTGGCCGTATCGCTGCCGCGAAGTGGTGGCCACCTACGGTACGGCACAGCCGCCGCAGCAGGCCGCGCCACTGCGCGAAGCGTTCTTCTGCACCTTCCCCGCCACGCGCGGCAAGCGCATCGTGCTCTTTCTCGGACGTATCCACGAGAAGAAGGGCTGCGACCTGCTGGTCGACGCGTTCGCCGGCGTGGCTGCGCAGGATGCGGCGCTGCACCTGGTGCTGGCGGGCCCGTACGATGCGGCGATGCGCACGGCGCTGGAGCAGCGCCTTGCCGGGTACGGCCTGTCCGCGCGCACATGCTGGACCGGCATGCTCAAGGGCGATCTCAAGTGGGGAGCCTTCCACGCGGCCGAGCTGTTCTGCCTGCCCTCGCACCAGGAGAACTTCGGCGTGGCGGTGGCCGAGGCGCTTGGTTGCGGCGTGCCCGTGCTGATCTCCGACAAGGTCAATATCTGGCGCGAGATCGTCGAGGACGGGGCGGGGCTGGTCGGCCCGGACACTGCACAGGGCACGGCCGCGTGCCTGCAGCGGTGGCTGCGCATGGCGCCCGCCGCGCAGGCGCGCATGCGCGCGGCCGCAGGGCAATGCTTCAGCCGGCGCTTCCGCGCCGAGCAGGCGGCGGCTCGGCTGCTCGAGATCATCGGGGCGGAAACGGGCGCGGGCGGCGCCATCGGGGCCGCACCGCCTGCGCAGCGCGCGCAACACGCGCCGGCGGCCTAGGGGGCCACGCCGTGAAGTTGCTCAACTTCCTCGTCTATGCCGTGCTGTCGCAGGGGGTTGGCGCCATCACCGGCCTGCTGCTGGCGCGTTGGCTCGACGTTGGCGACTACGCCATCTATACGGTCGTCGGCATCATCATGGGTGCCATCGCCGTGGTCACCAAGGGCGGCATCCAGCTCGGGCTGAACGCGCTGCTCGGCAAGACCTGGCCGGACCGCCAGCGCGCGGCGGAACTCGCCCGCGCGGCAATGGGGCAGCGCTGGAAACTCTCCGCGTGGCTACTGCCGGTGGTGCTGGCGATCGCCGCCTGGCTGTTGCATCGCAATCATGCTGGCATGGTGCTGACCGCGCTGCTGCTGGCCCTGTTGCTGGCTACCTGGTATTTCGACATGCAGTCGCGCGTGGTGGACCAGGTGTTGCTGTTCGCCAACCGCGCGCCGGCGCTCCAGGCGCTCGATACCGCCTTGTCCGTCGCCCGGCTGGTGCTGTCGTCGGCGCTCTACGCGCTGGGCATGCTCGGCGTGCTCGGYGCGACGCTTGTCAACGTACTGTGCGCCGGGCTGCGGGTGCCGGTGGTCAGGCGCTGGATCGCACGCGAGATTCCCGGCGCGGGCGCGACGCTCCCTGGTGCCGGTCTATCGCATGCCGAACATGGCGCCCGCGCCGCCGCCGACCGCCAGTTCATCGGCAGCGTGATGCGCCGCCAGTTGCCGCTCGAGGCGTTCTACTGCATCCAGGGCCAGATGGTGTTCGCCATCGTGGCGTTCCACGGCGCGGTCGGGCAGACCGCGGCGCTGGGTGCGCTGTCGCGTATCGGCCAGTTGCTGATGCCGGTGGGCGCGGTGGTGGCGGCATACGTGATTCCGCGCTTTGCGCAGGCACGCGAAGGCGTGCTGCGGCGCTTTGCGGCATGGGTGGCGCTGGCCTGCCTGCCGGCGGCCGCGCTGGTCCTGCTCGCGATCTTGTGGCCCGGCCTGCTGCTGTGGCTGGTCGGGCCGAACTACGCCGCGCTGCACGCCGAACTGGTGGTCGCGTGCCTGGGCTCCGGGTTTGCCAGCGTGGTGGGCATCGCCTGGCAGTTGCTGGCCAACCGCGGACTGAATCACTTTGCCTTTGTGCAGGTGCCGGTGGTCGCGGCGTGGTGCGCGCTGGCCCCGCGGCTGCTTGACCTCACCACGCTGGACGGCGTGCTGTGGTTCCAGCTCGGACTGTCGTCGGGGCTGGCCGCGGCCATCGTCTGCGAGATTGCCGGCGCCGTGCGCGCCGGGCGCCTGCTGCCTGCCGACGAGCAGCTTGCCGCCAACGGAGGAAGCGCACCATGAGCGATGCGCCCAGCGTCACGCTGATGATCCCGACCTTCCGCCGCCTGGACATGCTGCAGCGCTGCCTGCAGGCAGCGAGCGCGCTGGCGCCCGCGCCCGCGCAATGGATCGTGGTCTGCCGCGGCGCCGATGACGCGGAGACGGCCGACTGGCTGGCACGGACCGCGCCGCAACGCTATCCCGGCCTGCAGGCAGTCACGGTGGTCGAGCCCGGCGTGATCGCTGCGATGAACGCCGGCCTGCCGCACGTCACTGGCGAACTGCTGGCGATCCTGGACGACGACGCCCTGCCGCGCGCGGACTGGCTGGCGCGCGTGCTGCCGCATTTTTCCGATCCGGAGGTGGGCGGCGTTGGCGGGCGCGATGTCGTGCATGGCGCCGATGGCAGGCCGCTGCCCTTGCCCGACGTGCCGCTTGCCGCCTACCGCGACGGCTGGGGCCGCATCATCGGCGAAACGCACAGGGTCTGCGGCGCGCCGCGCGCGGCGGAGACCCTGAAGGGCTGCAACTGGATCCTGCGCCGCGCGGCGATGGGCACGGCCCGCTTCGACGAGCGCCTGCACGGACAGGGCGCGCAGCCCGGCAACGAGACATGGATGTGCCAGATGCTGCGGCACGCGGGCTGGCGGCTGGTGCTCGATCCCGCCGCCATCGTCGATCACTACCCGGCGGTGCGCTACAACTACGAGCGCGAGAGCTTCGCGCGCAAGCGCTGCTTCGAAGAGACCTGCAACATGACGGCCATCACGATGGCGTACGCACCGCCGGCGATGCGCGCGCGCCTGGTGCTGCACCAGTTGCTGATCGGCTCGCGCGGCTGTCCCGGCGCGTTCTTCCTCGCGCACAGCCTGCTGCGGCGCCCGCGTTGCCTGCCCGGGCAGCTGCTGGGCGGCTGGAGCGGGTTCTTCGCCGGACGCCGGCTGGCGCGCGCGCTGCGTGCGCAGCCGCCGGGACAGCCGGGCCGGCCGCCCGGCGCCGGCCCCGCGC